>NZ_CANCLE010000017.1 GCF_947378715.1 Phenylobacterium aquaticum | reverse complement strand
GCCGACGGCCCGACCGAGGTCCACAAGGTCACGGTCGCCAAGCAGGTGCTGAAGGACTACCGGCCCGACAACGACCTGTTCCCCAACTATCACGAGCCCCGGCTGCGCGAGGAGGCGGAGGCCAAGTTCGCGCCGGAGCTGGCCGAGATCCGGGAACAGTACGCTCAGGGCCGCAAGGCCAAGGCAGACGCCTGATCCAGCGCGTTGACGACCGCAGTGAATGTCCTAAATCTAGGACATTCACTGCGGAGCGTGTCGCCATGACACCCGATGATCTCGCCGCCAAGGGCCGGGCCCTCTGTGGAGCGCGCTGGCAGACGGCGCTCGCCGCCGAGCTGGGTGTGGCGGATCGCACCATGCGCCGGTGGTTGGCGGGGGACAGCCCGGTCCCCGAAGCCGTCGAAGCAAGGCTGCGGGCCATGCTGAAGCGGCGTCACGACGAGCTGGGTGATCTGTCCGCCGGCGGCGTTAGGGCGCCGCAGGCTGAGTTTCGAGACGAAGCAACGCCGCCCGAAAGCGGCGCCTCGACGCCGAAACATGACCCGGTCGAACGGTTGAGGTTGATCCAGGAGATCAGCGCGGCCGCCCGGGCCAAGGTCTTGCCGGGGCCGGACGCCGCCCATGCTGCGGACTTCCTCTATGATGAGGATGGGCTGCCCAATTGATCTGTGTCGACTGCTCCGCGCTGATGGCGGTCCTGCTTGGCGAGCCCGCTGCGCAAAGGTGCGAGGCGGTGCTGGCGGAGGAGAGCGAACTTGTCATCTCGGCGGCGACCCTGGCCGAAGCGCTGATCGTGTCCAGCCATCGCGGATTGGAGGCGGAGATGACCCGTTTGGTGGAAGCAGCCAGGCTGCGGGTCATCGACGTGACCACGGCTGCGGCTTCGCGAGCCGCCGAAGCCTATCGCAAGTGGGGCAGGGGACGTCACGCCGCGCGCCTGAACTATGGGGATTGTTTCGCCTACGAGCTGGCCTCCCATATGGCGTGTCCGCTGCTGTACGTGGGCGACGATTTCTCTAAGACCGATCTCGAAAGCGCGCTTTAGCGCAGGACCAAATTCGCCTTTCCACATTTCGATCCAAAGCCATTTCCAAGGACGCCCATGACCGAATCCGCTCCCGCCTGGCCCGTCATGTCGATCGCCGAGGCCCACGCCCAATTGACCGCCCCCGGCGAGCGCTTCGAGATCGAGCTGCGCGATATTCGCGGCGTCCAGACCCGCACCTGGAAGAACGCCCCGCCCACCCTGCGCGACGTGTTCCTCAACGGCCGGACCTTCGGGGACCGGGAGTTCATGGTGCTGGAGGACGACCGGGCGACCTTCGAGGCCTTTTCCCGCGCCACCCTGACCCTGGCCCGCCAGCTGCAGGCCGACGGGGTGGGCAAGGGCGACCGGGTGGCGGTGATCATGCGCAACCTGCCGGAATTCCCGGTGGCCTTCTTCGCCGCGGCCCTGGTCGGCGCCATCGTCACCCCGCTGAACGCCTGGTGGACGGGGGCGGAGCTGGAATATGGCCTGGCCGATTCCGGAACCAAGGTCGCCCTGGTCGACGGCGAGCGGCTGGTGCGGCTGGCCGGTCATCTGGAGAATTGCCCCGACCTGAAGCGGGTCTATGCAGCGCGGATGGAGACGGCGTCGACTGATCCCCTCGTCCGCCCGCTGGAGGGGGTGATCGGGCCGGTCAACAGCTGGGCCGGCCTGGCCGACCTGCCCCTGCCGGACGTGGCGCTGGACCCCGAGGACGACGCCACCATCTTCTACACCTCCGGCACCACCGGAAAGCCCAAGGGCGCGCTGGGCACCCATCGCAACATCGTCTCCAACATCATGGCCAGCGGCATCGCCGCCCAGCGCAACTTCCTGCGCCGGGGCGAGGCCCTGCCGGAAAGCGATCCGCACAAGCTGCCCCAACGCGCGACCCTGCTGGTCGTGCCGCTGTTCCACGCCACCGGCTGCCACGCCACCCTGTCCCCGGCGGTCAATTCCGGCGGCAAGCTGGTCTTCATGCGCCGCTGGGAGCCGGAGGAGGGCATGAAGCTGATCGAGCGCGAGAAGATCGGGGCGACCGGCGGGGTGCCGACCATCGCCTGGCAGCTGATCGAGCATCCGGCCCGGGAGAAGTACGACCTGTCGTCGCTGAACAGCGTCACCTACGGCGGCGCGCCCTCGGCGCCCGAACTGGTCCGCAAGATCGTCGAGACCTTCCCGGGCTCCCTGCCCGGCAATGGCTGGGGCATGACCGAGACCTCGGCCACCTTCACCTCGCATCTGGGCAAGGACTATGAGGTCCGCCCCGATTCCTGCGGTCCCGCCGCGCCGACCGGCGAGATGCGGATCATGAACCTGGAGGCGACGGCGGAGCTTGCGATCGGCGAGGTCGGCGAGCTGTGGGTCAAGGGCCCGAACGTGGTCAAACTCTATTGGAACAAGCCCGAGGCCACGGCCGAGACCTTCCAGGACGGCTGGCTCCGGACCGGCGACCTGGCGCGCCTGGACGAGGAAGGCTTCTGCTTCATCATCGACCGGGCCAAGGACATGCTGATCCGGGGCGGCGAAAACATCTACTGTGTCGAAGTCGAGAATGTGCTGTACGACCATCCCGACGTCATGGACGCCGCCCTGGTTGGCGTTCCCCACAAGACGCTCGGTGAGGAACCGGCGGCCGTGGTGCATCTGAAGCCGGGGGGCATGGCCACGGAGGCCGAGCTCCAGGCCTGGGTGCGCGCCCGGCTGGCGGCGTTCAAGGTTCCGGTCAAGGTCGCCTTCTGGCCCGAGACCCTGCCGCGCAACGCCAACGGCAAGATTCTCAAGACCGAGCTGAAGAAGGTGTTCGAGGGGTAGGAATGAGTTCGACCGCGCGCAGGCCCAGGATCGTCGGGATCGGTGGCACCATCCGGCCCGGATCCTCGACCGAAAGGGCCCTGGCGGTCGCGCTGAAGGCGGCGGAAGCGGGCGGCGCGGAGACCCAGCTGCTGGGCGGCGATTTCCTGGCCCGCCTGCCGATCTTCAACCCTTCCGTCGCCGAGACCAGCGCCGAACAGAAGGCGCTGGCCGAGGCCGTGCGCACCGCCGACGGCATCATCGTCGCCAGCCCCGGCTATCACGGCTCGATCTCCGGCATCGTCAAGAACGCCCTGGATACGCTGGAGGCCCTGAACAAGGACGCCCGGCCCTATTTCACCGACCGCGCCGTGGGCTGCATCATCACCGCCGACGGCTGGCAGGCGGCGGGCACGGCCCTGACCACCCTGCGGTCGGTCATCCATGCCCTGAGGGGCTGGCCGACCCCCTATGGCGCAGCCTTCAACGCCAGCGCGAGTTCGTTCGGCCCCGACGGTCAGCCCGTCGATCCCAAGGACGCCTGGCAGCTGGCCACGGTGGGCGAGCAGGTCCTTGAGTTCGCCCGGATGCGTCTGGCGGCCGCGGCCCTGCCGCAATGACGGCGTAAACAGGTTCGATGACGTCTCCCCACGCCGCCGCCCCCGAAGTCGCGCAAGCGGTCTGGGAGTCCGCGAGCTCGCCGATCAAAGACATCATCTAGGCCGCCTGCAACGGCCGACCCTGCATCCTGGTCGACGCCGAGGACCGGGAGGACGAGGGCGACGTCATCATCCCGGCCCAGTTCGCGACCGTCCTGCCGGGCTCGAGCGGATACGGCCTGCGGATCTTGGGCCGCCGAGGCTTCCAGAAGAGGCAAGGCGCCTCAAAACAGCCTCGCTCAGAAGTTTCCACTCTCTGGTTTCGAATGTCCCGGCTCCCTCCGGGCATATGGTCAAGCTTGGTCCGAATGCTCCTTGAGCAGGCTCCTGAGGTTAGGCGGCCACTGACTCGCCGCTGATTACTTCAGCCTGTGGAGATCCTGGGCGACTCGGGGCGCCTATTCAAAAACGGCCCATGGAAAGTGGAGAACCGCTCAGCATGAGCGGAAATCTGTCCAAGTTGGGCGCCCAGACCATTGCCAATGTTACCCATAACGGGCTTCTCGCTCTGCGGGAATTATTCGCGTGATAGGTGAGTTGGCATGGGCGTCAATGTACTGTTCGACCTTGTTGAAAGATCGCATGGCGCCTACGGGCGGCAGGAGGGGTCGCGGGTTTACGAGTTCCATCAACTCGCCAGTCGGCTCTTCGAACTTTCGCTCAGCCTGCGCCGAAAGTGCGGCTACGATTCCGACGCGGTCTTCATCTACATGGCCTTCGTTCTGGCCGCCGCGATCGAGGCGGTGAACGGCGCCAGCCAGGCCAGCGTGATCTCGCTCTCAGAGGTCGAAGCCAGCCTCTCGGCCTTCAGCATCAGCAACATGACCGGCATCCCGCGCGAGACGGTGCGGCGGAAGTTGCGGCTGCTCGAACAGAACGAGGTGATCCTGTCGGGGCCTGGGGCCTCCTACACCATCCGGCTGGATCGGGCCCGGCTTCAGGAGGTGCTGCTGCCGCGTCCCGGCGGCGGTCTCCGCCGGGAAGGCACGGCCTGATGTGGCCAGCGGCGGATAAGGTCATTCCCTTCCCCCTCGACCGCGTGAGCCCATCCCTTCCCCGCAATCCGCTCTTCTTCTGCGCCCGGCTGCAGTACCGCGGCTATAATCAGAAGGTCATCGAGTACTGCGTGGTCGATGTCTTCGCCGAGCGGGTGCTGGAGTTCACGGCGTCCTGGCGGCGCGGAGCCGGCGGCGGCGACTGGCTGCCCTCCAACCGCGCGCTCGCTGGCCTCGCCCTGCTGCATGAGACGGTGCGGGGGCGGGCGGTGATCGTCGACAGCGACACCGACGAGGAGGCCCCGCCGCGACGGGTGATCCAGGCCTGCGCCCAGGTCATGGAGCTGACCGCCCTGTACGGTCACGGCGCGGTGCGGACCCTGCGGCCGCAGATCGAGGACGAAGTCGCCTCGATCCGTCTGGCCGCCTTCGACGGCGAAACCACCGCCTATCACATCGCGGCCCGGCTTCGCGAAGTCTGGGTCCTGCTCGACGCGGAGCTGAGGGGGCCGAAGCCTGGCCACGTCCCCGAGGATCCGCCGGCCTCGCCCCGGCCCGTGTCTCTCCCGACGTCGGCGGCGAGTCCGGTCGCGGCCCCCGTTCCTCCGCCACCCCCGCAACGGGACGGCGGGCCGCTGATCGAACTGCTGGTGTGCATCGCTGCAGGCGTGCTGGTGGCGCTCGCCGCCGTCACCGCCTTCGCCGGCGTGATCTTTGCCCATCGCGACATCATTCTCATGGAGCTGCGTGATCGTGTCCGCATTTGACAGAGTGTTTCCCAGCCGCCGACCCGGCGTCATCGGGCCGCTCGGCCACTGTCTCACCGCCCAGGATCTGCCTCGCCCGGACCTCGACCGGTGGGGCCCTCGCCGCAAGGCCGAGGTGGTGGTGGCGATCCGCGGCGGCCTGATCTCGCTCGACGAGGCCGTCGATCGCTATCGGCTGTCGATGGAGGAGGTGGCCAATTGGCTCAGCCTCTTCGACCGCCACGGGCTCAAGGGTTTGCGCGTCACACACCTCAAGAGCTATCGGGTCGCACCTAGCTGAAACGCCGCGCTAAGCGGTTCATATTGACCGTTTTCTTGATCGCCGATCCGGCCTATACACACCGTCGCTCTATGCACCGCCCGGCCGAAAGGCCGGGCGCCGTCATTTTAGGAAGACCGTCATGACCGACATTCTGATGCCGAAGGCGACCGCTGTCTGGCTGGTCGACAATACGTCCCTCACCTTCGATCAGATCGCCGACTTCTGCGGCCTCCACCCCCTGGAAGTGAAGGGCATCGCCGACGGCGAAGTGGCGCGCGACATCCGCGGCGCCGATCCCATCGCCAATGGCCAGCTGTCCCGCGAAGAGCTGGACGCCGCCCAGACCAACGCCAAGTACCGGATGAAGGCCCAGAAGAGCCGTCACGCCGAGCTCCTGAAGCCGGTCAAGAAGGCCCCGCGCTACACCCCGGTCTCGCGCCGCCAGGACCGCCCGGACGCCATCGCCTGGTTCATCCGCAACCACCCGGAAGTGGCCGACAGCCAGATCGCTCGCCTGCTGGGCACCACCAAGGCCACCATCGACCAGGTGCGTAACCGCGCCCACTGGAACGCGGCCAACATCAAGCCCGTCGACCCGGTGACCCTGGGCCTGGCGACGCAGATGGAGCTGGATGCGGTGGTGAAGAAGGCCGCCGAGAAGAAGGCCAAGGACGACGCCCGGCGGGGCGTGGTCGAACCGGACGGCCCGACCCTGGAGCCGGCCTCGGCGACCGGTGCGGTCGCGCCGGCGCCTGTCGCGCCGGAGCCGGTCGAAGCTGATGAGCCCGACTATGACGACGAGGACGGCGACGAAGACTAGCACGACCACCTGGGCCGCCCCCGACCCCTGAGCGGGGAGGGGCGGCGCGGGGGACGGGCTCTAGTGGGGACGGCTCCTCAAGGCTTCCATCTCTTCCTTGAGCTTGAGCTTCTGTCGTTTGAGGTCGCGAAGCCTGACGTCATCGAAGGCGGGCCTACTCAGTTCGTCGCGAATCGCCTTGTCGAGGTTTTCGTGACGGGATCCGAGTTGGCGGATACGGGCTTCAACGGCCATGACAGTACGTCTCCTTCCATTGAACAACGACGTCAGTGAACACCCGCTGGTCTGGGCTGTCAGATCACATATGTTTGCAGGCCGGTGTCTGGAATGGGCGCCCGAATTGCAGGCGCGGGAGTTGTGTAAATGGTGAATTCCGAGCGCCTGGCCCCTGAACCGCCCCGTCTGGTTGTGGGCGTGTCCGGCGCGAGCGGCGTGATCTATGGGCTTCGCGTCCTGGACGCCTGCCGCGAGCTGGGGGTCGAGACCCACCTGGTGTTGTCCAAGGCCGCCGCCCTGACGGTCGCCCAGGAAACCACGTTGTCCCTCGCCGAGGTTCAGGCCCGCGCCGAAGTGTCGCACCGGGCCGGGGACGTAGGCGCGGCCATCGCCTCGGGCTCCTTCCCGACGCTCGGCATGATCGTCGCGCCCTGCTCGGTCCGGACCATGAGCGAGATCGCCACCGGGGTGACCTCGTCGCTGCTGACCCGCGCCGCCGATGTCACCCTCAAGGAACGTCGAACCCTGGTGCTGATGGTGCGCGAGACGCCGCTGCACCTGGGCCATCTGCGCACCATGGTGCGGCTGGCCGAGATGGGGGCGGTGATCGCCCCGCCGCTGCCGGCCTTCTACGCCAAGCCCCAGAGCCTGGAGGACATGGTCGACCAGTCCGTCGGCCGGGCGCTGGATCTGTTCGGCCTCCACTGGAGCGCCGTGAAACGCTGGGGCCAGGATGTCGGCCCCTTGAAGGGAGACGCCTGACGTGTCGCTTTGGGATTGGACCTTGCAGGCCTATGGCCAGGCCGGCGTGCCGGAGGCCTGCCTGGACCTGCAGGATGAGCACGGCCAGAACACGCCCTTCCTGTTGTGGGCGGTCTGGGCCGAAGGGCCGAAGCCTGAGATCCTGGCCGAGGCTGCGCGAATGGCCAAGGCCTGGGAGGCTGCGGTCCTCGCGCCGATCCGCAAGGTCCGCCGCACCCTGAAGCCGCCCTTCCCCCTGGTCGATGACCGGGCCCGGGAGGCCCTGCGCGAGGACATCAAGGCCGCCGAGCTGCGGGCCGAGCGGGTGTTGATGGAGACGCTGGAACAGCTGTCGGGTCACCACAAGAACGGGGTTCCGGCCCTGGAGGCCTTGAAGGCGGCCACAGCCGCCTGGGGCGGCGGGGCGTCCGACGACGCCCTGGCCCGCCTGGCCGGGCCGCTCACCTGAATTCCCCCAGCCTGAATTCCCCCAGTCTCAATTCGATGCGCCAGGGGCGATGTAGAAGATTGCATAACCTAAGCCGCGATAGGGCTGTCTTTACGGGTTCACCGGCGATGCGCATCATCGCCGTATCGCGTGGCGGGACGTGCGTATGAACGATCACGAAGAAGAAGATCCGGATGACGCGGTCCGCGCGCGGCTGGTCATCGCCCTGCAGGAACACGCCGATCTCGATGTCGCCGTCCATTCCCTGTCCATGGCGGCCCTGCCGGACATGATGGTGATCGGCCGGCTCAAGCGGAAGAAGCTGCTGCTGAAGGACGAGATCGCCCAGCTCAAGGAACTGCTGACCCCGGATATCCTGGCCTGAGGCGGCCGGCTCAGCCGGTGTTGCGGACGTCGCGCTTGCGGACGAACATCGCCGCGTCCGCCTCGGCGACCAGGGCCTCGGAGTCCATGTCCAGCGAGATCTCGCGCACGCCATAGGAGACGTGCAGCGGCGCCGACCAGTCGCCGAACTGGATCGGCGCGCCCTCGATGGCCTGGGCGAGCGACTGGGCCTTGGCCTCGGCCGTCGCCTTGTCGGCCTGGACCAGGATCACCGCGAACTCGTCGCCGCCCATCCGCCCGACGATGTCGGAATCCCGTACATTGCCGGCCAGCCTCTGGGCCACCGCCTGCAGGGCGGCGTCCCCGGCCGCGTGGCCATAGCGGTCATTGACGCTCTTGAAGCCGTCGAGGTCGAAATAGACCAGGCTGGCGGGGGAGCCATAGCGCTGGGAGAAGGTGCGGATGCGGCCCAGCTCGCGCACGAAGGCGCGGCGATTGAGCACCGGGGTCAGGGGATCGCGGTCGGCCAGTTCCTCGGCCTCGGCCAGCTTGGCCTTCAGGCGGCCGACCTCGCCGCGCAGGTCGTCGATCTCGGTCAGCAGGGTCTTGACCGCGTTCTGAACCGCAGGCGTCAGGTCGGTCTCGGTGAGGCCCAGGAAGGCGGTCTTGTCGGCGGGGGCCGGGGCGGCGGCGGTCGCATAGGCGCCAGCCTTGGCGAGCGCGCGTTTGCGGATCGCCGAAAAGGTCTCGCTGCGCGCGCCGGAGATCTTCATGGGACCCTTGTCCAACCAGAATCACCGGGGGAGCCCCCGGCGTTAAGAATCCTAAACGTCCTTGGTTGCGGGCGCAAAGCCGGCGCCTATACTCCGCGCCTTTCCGGAAAGGGGCCCGTTCATGAGCGCATCGCCCGCGCCCGTCGCGATTATCATGGGCAGCCGGTCCGACTGGCCGACCATGAAGCTGGCGGCCGAGATGCTGGACGCCCTGGGCGTGGCCTATGAGGCCAAGGTGGTGTCCGCCCACCGGACCCCTGATCGGATGTACGAGTTCGCCAAGACGGCCAAGGCCAAGGGCTTCAAGGTGATCATCGCCGGGGCCGGCGGCGCGGCCCACCTGCCCGGCATGACCGCCTCCCTCACCGAGCTTCCGGTGCTGGGCGTGCCGATCGAATCCAAGACCCTGAAGGGGCTCGACAGCCTCTATTCCATCGTCCAGATGCCGGGCGGCATCGCGGTGGGAACGCTGGCCATCGGCGAGGCGGGGGCCAAGAACGCCGGCCTGCTGGCCGCCCAGATCCTGGCCCTGTCCGACGAGCCCCTGGCTGAACGACTGGCCGCCTTCCGCCGGAACCTGGCCGCCGCCGTGGCCGAGACCGTCGAGGACGCGTGAACCCGCCCATGACGCCGCTGCCTCCCGGATCGACCATAGGAATCCTCGGCGGAGGGCAGCTTGGACGCATGCTGGCCCTTGCGGCCGCAAGGCTTGGCTTCGATGTGGCCATCCTCGAGCCCGAGCCCGGGTCCCCCGCCGCGCGGGTCGCGGCCCACGCCATTGTCGGGGACTATGACGACGCCCGGGCCCTGACGGCGCTGGCCGAGATCGCCGATGTCATCACCTTCGAATTCGAAAATGTCCCGGCGTTGGCGGTGGAGCGGCTGATGGCGCTGGGCGCCCGCGTGGCCCCCAACGCCCGGGCGCTGGCCGTCGCCCAGGACCGGGTGGAGGAGAAGACCTTCCTCAATTCGGCCGGCGCGCCCACGGTGGCCTTCGCCAAGGCCGACACCGCTGAGGAGGCCGCCCAGGCGGTGCAGATCATCGGCGCCCCGGCCCTGATGAAGACCCGCCGCGACGGCTATGACGGCAAGGGCCAGAAATGGGTCGAGCACGTCTCGACCGCTGCGGCCGCCTTCGCGGCCCTGGGGTCCAAGCCGGTGATCCTCGAGGCGCCGGCCGCCTTTGTCCGCGAGCTGTCGGTGATCGCCGCCCGCGGGGCCAGTGGCGAGATCGCGGTCTATCCGCTCAGCGAGAACCATCACGAGGCCGGCGTCCTGCGTCGAACGGTCGCGCCGGCCGAGACGCCCGCAGAGACCTCTGACCAGGCCGAGCGCATCGCCGCCCAGATTCTGACCTCGCTGGACTATGTGGGGGTGATCGGCATCGAGCTGTTCGAGCTCGCCGACGGTCGGTTGCTGGTCAATGAGATCGCGCCGCGCGTCCACAACACCGGCCACTGGACCCAGGATGGTTGCGAGGTCGACCAGTTCGAGCAGCACATCCGCGCCGTCGCCGGCTGGCCGCTCGGCCCCACCCACGCCACCAGCCGGGTGGAGATGCTCAATCTGCTGGGCGACGAGGTCGCGGCCTGGCCGCGCCTGGCCGGGGAGCCCGACGCGCGCCTGCATCTCTATGGCAAGCGCGACGCCAAGCCCGGCCGCAAGATGGGCCATGTGAACCGCCGCCGGCCGCTGGCCAGCTCAGGCGGCGCTCACCGCAGCGAATAGGCTGGACTCAGGCCTCGTTCGGGATCGCCGAGAGCGCCTCTTCCAGTTCCAGGAAGCTGGGCTGGGCGCTGGAGGGGACGCTGCCGCGGCCGATCTCGACGGAGATCTGGGCGGCGTTGCCGTGCAGGTGGGCGACCAGGACGGCCTGGATGATCTTGTAGAACGCGCCCTCCTCATCGACGACCTGGGTCATCCGGGTGGCGAAGGGGCCGACCAGGCCATAGGCCAGGAACACCCCCAGGAAGGTGCCGACCAGGGCCGAGCCGATCATCTCGCCCAGCACCTCCGGCGGTTCGGTGATGGCGCCCATGGTCTTGATGATGCCCAGCACGGCCGCGACGATGCCCAGGGCGGGCAGGGCGTCGGCCAGGGACTGGATGGCGTGGGCCGGGGCCAGGGCCTCGTGGTGGTGCTTCTCCAGCTGCTTTTCCATGGCGTCCTCGACCTGGTGAGGGTCCTCGAGGTTCATGGTCATCATCCGCAGGGTGTCGCAGATGAAGTCGATGGCGAAGTGGTCTTTCCCGATCCGGGGGAAGCGCGAGAAGATCGTGGAGTCGTGCGGGTTCTCGATGTGGCTTTCCAGCGCGATGACGCCCTTGGACTTCATGGTCTTGGTCAGCAGGAAGAGCAGCGACAGCAGGTCGCGATAGTCGCTGGCCTTCCATTTGGGGCCGGAGAACACCTTGCCCATGCCGCCGCCGGCGCCCTTGATGACGGTCATGGAGTTGGCGATCAGGAAGCTCGCCACGCCCGCGCCGCCAATGGCCATCATCTCGTGAGGCGCGGCCTCGATGATCACGCCAAGGTTGCCCCCGGACATGAGGAAGCTGCCGAAGACCAGGCCGAACAGCAGCACGATGCCGATAATCTGAAACATGCGCGCGGGGTCCTGGGGCGGAGATCAGCGCGCAGCATCGGCGTTAATGCTTAATGCGTCGTAAGGAGAACGGGGTTTGCGCTCCGGGCCGGTGCGGCTTAACAGCGAACCATGCCCAAGAGCCTCTCCGCCCCGGAGGGTCTGCCGATGCAGTCCTTCGTGATCATATTCGGCGTCTCCCTGGTCACCGCCATGGGCAATACCGGGATGATCTCGGTGCTGCCGGCCATCGGCCGCTCCATCGGCATTCCCGACTATCTGGTCGCCGGCGTGTTCTCGCTCTCGGCCCTGCTGTGGGCCTTCTCCTCGCCGTTCTGGGCCCAGGCCTCCGACCGCTATGGCCGCAAGCCGATGATGCTGATCGGCCTGACCGGCTTCGCGGTCTCCATGGCCGCCTGCGCCCTGGTGGTCAGCGCCGGCCTGCACAAGCTGGCCAGCTGGATGGTGATCTTCGCCCTGTTCCTGGTCGCGCGCGCCCTGTTCGGCCTGTTCGGCGCGGCCTCGAACCCGGCGACCCAGGCCTATGTGGCCGAGCACACTCCGATCGAGAAGCGCACCCAGTCGATGTCCAGCCTGGCCGGCGCCTTCGGCCTGGGCACGGTGATCGGTCCGTTCCTGGCCCCCTTGTTCATCCTGCCGTTCCTGGGCCTGGCCGGGCCCATGACCATGTTCTCGCTGATCGCCGTGACCATGTTGGTGGTGGTCTGGCGTAAGCTGCCGGAAAGCCAGCATCGGCCCAAATACGAGGCCCGCTCCCACGCCTTCGCCGGCGAGAAGGAGCGGCCCATGTGGCGCGATCCCCGGATCACGCCCTTCCTGATCTACGGCTTTATCGTCGCGGTCAGCCAGACCGCCCAGGCCCAGACCCTGGGCTTCCTGATCATCGACAAGCTGGGCCTGCCGATCCAGCAGGCCCAGGGCTTCATCGCCATCGCCATGGCGTTTGGCGCGGTGGCCGGCCTCCTGGCCCAGTGGGGCATCATCCGGATGTTCGACATGACGCCGCGCCAGCTGCTGCGCTGGGGCGTGGCCGTGGCGGCGGCGGGCAATCTGCTGGTGGCCTTCGCGCCGGACTATTGGGCGGTGGTGACGGGCTATGCCCTGTCCTGCCTGGGCTTCGGCTTCGCCCGCCCGGGCTTCACCGCCGGCTCATCCCTGGCTGTGGACATGGGCGAGCAGGCCCGGGTGGCCGGCGCCATCGCCGCCGTCAACGGCGTCAATGTGGTGCTCGCCCCGGCCTTTGTCTGGCTCTACGAGCACTACCACTCCGCCCCGTTCCTGCTGAACATGACCATGATGCTGGCGATGCTGGCCTTCGCCTTCCTGAACCCTCAGCTGCGCAACGCCGATCCGGCGCCCGCCACCCGCGACGATCAGACCATGGCCGGGCTTGAAAAGAGCGACGAGGGCGGGGTCTAGCCCACCGGCGACGGCGTCGGCGCGGGGACCGCCTGGGGCGGCGGGCCGGCGCTCGGCACCTCGGCCTTGAGCAGTCCGACCATCTGGATCGACAGATAGCCGTCGGCGGTCAGGCCCCGGGTCTTCTGCCAGGCCCTGAGCGCGCTGCGGGTATTGACCCCCACCACCCCGTCCGCCGCGCCGGGATCAAAGCCCAGGGCCGCCAGGGCCTGCTGGGCGGTGATGCGGTCGGCCAGCGACAGGGCGGTCTCATAGGGCCAGGCCTGGATCAGCGGCCCTGCGCCGGCGAATCGATCCGCCAGCAGGCCTACGCCCAGGGCATAGGTGGTGGCGTTGTTGTATTTGCGGATCACGAAATGGTTGGGCAGCAGCAGGAACTTCGGCCCGCTCGCCCCGCTCGGCGCGATCAGCATGGCCTTGGCGCCCTGGTCGGCTGTGATCCAGGGCAGGCCGTCGGCGCGTCGCACCCCCAGGCCCGCCCACCAGTCCGGCGTATCGCGCGGGCCTTCGGTCAGGCCATAGTCGAAGCCGTCCGGCACGGTGACTTCGTGCGCCCAGGTCTGGCCCCGCGCCCAGCCGCCCTTGGCCAGCAGATTGGCGGCCGAGGCCAGCGCATCGGCGCTGGAGCCCCAGATGTCGCGCTTGCCGTCCCCGTCGCCGTCGACGGCGGTCGAGAGGAAGGTGGTGGGGATGAACTGGGTCTGGCCCATGGCGCCGGCCCAGGAACCGAACAGCTGTGACCTTGGGAATTCACCGGAGCCGATGATCTTCAGCGCCGCCATCAGCTGGTCCTCGGCGAACTGCTGGCGGCGGCCCTCGGCGGCCAGGGTCGCCATGCAGCGCAGGACGTCGAAACTGCCCATCACCGCGCCGAAGCCGGTCTCCATGGCCCAGATGCCCATGACCACGTCGGCGGACACGCCGTAGCGGTCCTCGATCGGCGTCATCAGGGCGCTGAGCTCGGCGCGCTTCCGCTGGCCGATGGCGATGCGGTCCTCGGAGACCGCGCCCTTGATATAGTCGCCGAACGGCTTGGCGAATTCCGGCTGGCGGCTGTCGAGGCTGGTCACCCGGGGGTCGGGGACCAGGCCTGCCAGTTCGCGATCCAGCAGGGCGGAGGGCAGGCCGGCCTGCACGGCGCGGCCATAGAAGGCCGAGGCCCAGGCGTCGAAGCCGGGATCGCCCGACTGGGTCGGGGCGACGACCGGGGCCGGCGACTGCGGGGTCGGCGCCGCGGGCAGGGGCGAGACCGCCGGCAAGAGGTTGGGCGCAGGGTCGGCGCATCCGGCCAGCAGCAGAACGAGGAAGGAGCGACGATCCATGGTCGGGACCCTAGCCGCCCCCGGCTCATGTCTCAATCACAAGCCCGTCAGGGGAGAGCCGGCGTTGACTCAAATGCGAGGTCCCCGTATATGCGCCCGCTCTGTAGACAACCCGGGCCGCCGTTGGTCGCCCTAGAGACACGGTCATGAAGGTCAGAAGCTCGCTCAAGTCGCTCAAGACGCGTCACCGCGACTGCAAGCTCGTGCGCCGCAAGGGCGTCGTCTACATCATCAACAAGACCGACCCGCGCTTCAAAGCCAAGCAAGGCTGAGGCTGAAGGCGCGTCCCGGAGATGGCCTCAAAGCTGCTCTGGGATGTCGGAAATGTGGTGGTGCGGTGGAATCCCCGCACGCTCTATTCCCAGGTCTTCGAGGACCCGGTCGAATGCGACCGGTTCCTGTCGTCTGTCTGCACGATGGACTGGCACGTCGCCCATGATCGCGGCGTGACCTTCGCGGACAACCGCGTCGCGCTGCTGGCGCGCTTTCCTGAATATGCCGACCAGATCCACGCCTGGGAGACCCGGTGGTGGGACATGTTCTCCGGGACGATCCCCGAGACCGAGGCCGCGATCGAGGCCCTGGCCTTGCGCGGCGTACCGCAATACGGCCTGACCAACATGTCCCAGGAGACGTTTGCCGGCACGATCGCCATGAGCCCGGCCTTCCGCCATGTCAGAGCTTTCGTGGTTTCGGGCGACGAGGGGCTGATCAAGCCGGATCCGGCGATCTTCGAACTGACCCGCGATCGATTCGGGCTCGATCCCGCCGACACCCTGTTCGTCGACGACAGCGCCGCGAATATCGCCGCCGCCCAGGCCCTGGGCTTCGACGTCCACCACTTCACCGACCCGGCGGCGCTCCGGCCCGCCCTTGAGGCCAGAGGCCTGCTCTAGTCGCGTGACAGGACCCCTGGCGCTCGCTAGAGCCCTTCCCAGTCTGGTTCACTCAACCAGACTGGATGAGAAGGGCTCTAAGTCGAAAAATTAGAGCATTTCTCGATCCGAAAAGTGCGTCACACTTTTCGGGAAATGCTCTAGGTTCCGCGCCTTTCCGACATCGCCCACTTATGAGAGGCTCTCCCCATGGCCGACGACAGCGCCCACAGCGACATCCTGAACGTCACGGCGCAGACGCAGCTGAAGAGCATCGTCGAGCGGATCGAACGGCTGGAACTGGAAAAGTCCGAGATCGCCGAGCAGATCAAGGAGGTCTTCGCCGAGGCCAAGGGCAACGGCTTTGACGTCAAGATCCTGCGCAAGGTGGTGCGGATGCGCAAGCAGGACCGCGCCAAGCGCCAGGAGGAAGAGGCCATCCTCGACCTCTATCTGTCCGCGCTCGGAGAGATTTGAAGCGCGCCCCACCAGACCGGAAGGAGGCCGCCAAGCGGGCGGCCCTCAACGCCCTCAAGCGCGCCCGTCGTCAGGCGGACCGCACGGGGGTCAAGCTTTCCGACTGGGAGGGGGAGTTCCTGGGCTCGGTCGAGGACCGGCTCAAGACCTATGGCCGGGCCTTCGGCGACCCTGAGAAGGGCGGCGCCGGGGAGGCCCTGTCGGTCATGCAGCACATGAAGCTGAAAGAGATCTCGTCCAAGGCCAAGGGCGAGAAGAAGCCCATGACCCGCAAGCCCTTCGGCCGCAAGGCGCCGAAGGGCGACTGAGCGACGGTTGTTCCCCGATCTAATGGCATCTAAGGTGCCATATTCGAGATTGGCGAGAAGGACCTGCCGTGCCCCCCTACATCCTCTACGCCATGCCGGGCTCGCTCTATTCCGGCAAGGCCCGCGCCTATCTGCGCAAGCAGCGCGTCGAGTTCATCGAGCGCGCGCCCAGCCATCCGGGGTTTGACGCGGCGCGGCGCGCGGTCGGCCGTTGGATCATCCCGGTGCTGGAGACCCCTGACGGCGGCTTCATCCAGGACGGCGCCGACATCATCACCCATGGCGAGACGGCGGGCTGGGCCAGGCTGCCGGCCCTGGCGGGTGGCCCTGTTCAGCGGGTGGTGGGCGCGATCTTCGAGCTGTTCGGCGGCGAGGGCATGGTGCGGCCGGCCATGCACTACCGCTGGGACTTCGACGCCGACAACCTGGGCTTCCTGGCCCAGGACTTCTCGGGCCCCATGGTGCTGGAGGGCGGGGCCGAGGCCAGGGCCGCCTCCTTCGCCGCCTCGAGCGCCCGCATGCGCCAGGCGGCGCGGATCTTCGGGGTGAGCGAGGACTCGGCGCCCGTGATCGAGGCGTCCTACGCCCGGTTCCTGCAATTGTTCGAAGCCCATCTGGAGACCACGCCCTATCTGCTGGGCGGGGCGCCCACCCTGGGCGACTACGGTCTGTTCGCGCCGCTGCACGCCCACCTGGCGCGCGATCCGCACCCGGCGACCCTGATGAAGACCACAGCCTGGCGGGTCTGGCGCTGGGTCGAACGGATGTACGCGCCTAACCAGGACGCCGGTGAATATGGTGATGTCGCCGAGGTCGTGTTCGCGGCCGACGCGGTTCCCGACACGCTGAAGGCCCTATTGGCCTTCGTGGCCGAGGACTATCTGCCGGAGGTCGAGGCCTTCATGAGCTTCTACAACGGCGTGGCGGCCGGCCCGGATATCGTCGCAGGCGAGGTGATCGGCGGGCGGGCCAGCCAAAGGGTGATCGGCTTTACGGCCTTCGACTGGCGCGGCGTGAAGCTCAGCGTCGCCGTGTTCCCCTATCGGGTCTGGCTGTTGCAGAAGATCCAGGACCTGTTCGACGGCCTCGCGGCGGCCGACCAGGCGCAGGCGCGCGCCCTGCTGGCCGAGGTCGGGCTGGCGCGGCTCGTGGACCTGCGCCCGACCCGCCGGGTCGAGCGCGTCGACAATCGCGAGGTCTGGGGCGCCCTGACCTCCTAGGCCGCGTGGCTGTCGGCTTCGGTCTCCGGAACCGCCTCGCCCGAGGCTTCGCGGATCACGTCCTCCAGCCCCTGCTCGCGGACCTTGCGATAGAGGGTCGAGCGGCCGATGCCGAGACGCCTGGCCACCTCGCTCATGTGGCCGGCATAGATCTCGATGGCCAGCTGGATCAGGTCGCGTTCGATGTCTTCCAGCGTCCGCAGGTGGCCGCGACCGTCGAGGATGCGCACCGGCGCGTCCTTGGGCAGGTCGTCCATCAGCTCGCCCGCCGAGAGGATCGGCGGATGGGCGTGGCTGATGGCGGTTGGCAGGGCCTCGGGCGGCGGTGCGGCGACCCCGGAAATGGCCGGGAAATCGTAGGGCTGCAGATAGGGGGCGTCGGCCAGCACGATGGCGCGATAGACCGCGTTCTCCAGCTGGCGGACATTGCCCGGCCAGTCATAGGCGGTCAGGAAGGTCAGGGTCTCGGCCGAGGCGCCGACCACCGACTTGCCCTCTTCCACATTGAACCGGCGGATGAAGGTCTCGACCAGGGCCGGCACGTCCTCGCGCCGTTCGCGCAGGGCGGGGGCCTCGATCGGGAAGACGTTGAGGCGATAGAACAGGTCCTCGCGGAAGCGGCCTTCCTTGACCGCATTGGCCAGGTCGCGATTGGTCGCCGAGACGATGCGGACATCGACCTTCAGGCTGCGCTTGGAGCCGACCGGGTCGATCTCGCTCTCCTGCAGGGCGCGCAGCAGCTTGACCTGGATGTCCAGCGGCAGCTCGCCGACCTCGTCGAGGAACAGGGTGCCGCCATTGGCCTCCAGGAACTTGCCCAGGTGCTTGTCGGTGGCGCCGGTGAAGCTGCCCTTCTCGTGGCCGAACAGGATGGATTCGACGAGGTTCTCGGGCAGGGCCCCGCAGTTTACGGCGACGAAGGGCTTGCCGGCCCGCTCGGACGAGCCATGGACGGCGCGGGCGATGACTTCCTTGCCGACACCGCTCTCGCCGGTGATCAGCACGGGGATCGAGGACTTGGCGGCCCGCTCGCCCATGCGCTTGACCAGCTGCATGGGGGCCGAGGCGCCGACCAGGTCCGCGAAGGTGGCGCGGCCGCCGGCATGCTTCTTCAGCCGCTCGACCTCGCCCTTCAGGGCGCCCATGCTGAGCGCATTGCGGATCGAGACGATGATCCGTTCCGGCGAGGCGGGCTTGATGAAGAAATCGCAGGCGCCGGCCTGCATGGCCTGGACGACCGTGTCGATGCCGCCGGTGGCGGTGACCACGATCACCGGCTGGGCGAAGCTGCGCGCGCGGATTTCCTTCAGCGTGTCCTGCCCCGACAGACCCGGCATCACCAGGTCGAGCAGGATCAGGTCGCAGGGACCGCCGGAGGTCAGCCTGGCGATCGCCTGATCACCGTTTTCGGCATGGACGACCGCGAACCCTTCGCGCTCCAGGACCGCCTGGATCAGCCTGCGCTGAGTCGGATCGTCATCGACGACGAGGACCGTTTTGGCCATATGAAGACACCCACCTGGACTGGACGCTCATCTGCCGGGGCAAACCCGGGATGAGGTTCCTTATGTCGCGGATTGATACAGGTCCGAGGTAAAGGCGGGGTTTCGGAGACCTGAGTCAGGGGTTAACGACCGGGCCGCGGGACCCATGCGCGGATGCATGGCCGCCCCAGAGGAATCGGCCATGGGCTTGCCAGGCGCCACGCTCTAGCTCTCTCTTCTCGAAACCCTGGGAGGGATCGCCATGTTCGTGGGCCACTACGCCGCCGCCTTCGCGGCCAAGAGCGTCGAGCCGCGCGCGCCGCTCTGGACCTATGTGGCCGCCGCCCAGCTGATCGATATCGGCTGGAGCGGGCTGATCCTGGCGGGGGTCGAGCGGATGCACATGGACGCGAGCCTGCCCGGCAGCGCCCTGGTGCTGGAGCACATGCCCTACACCCACAGCCTGCCCGGATCGCTGATCTGGTCGCTGGGGGCGGCGATCCTGGCCCGGCTGGTGCTGAGGCTGCCCTGGCGCGCGGCGCTGTTCATCGGGCTGACGGTCTTCTCCCACTGGCTGGGCGACCTCTTGGTGCATCGCCCGGACCTGGAGCTGTGGTTCGGGGGCCAGAAGGTGGGCTTCGCATTCTGGAACTATCCGGTGCCTGAGGAGGCCTTGGAGATGGGCCTGCTGGCCGTGGCCGGCGCGGCCTGGGCCTGGCGGCGCGGGGCGGCGGGCCAGTCGGTGGGGCCGGCCCTGTTGTTCCTCGGTTTCCTCGTGATCCTGCAGATCGTCGGGCTGGTGTTGCCGGGCGGTGGCGCCCCCTCCAGCTTCGCGATGACGGCCCTGGCCGCCTATCTGGTCGCGACCTTCCTGGCCTGGCTCACCGAGCGTGGTGACGCTACGTCATAGCTTGCAGGCCCTAGCGTCAGGCGCATAGTGCCGCCCAAGGCCGCAGCGACGGCTGCTGGGAGGCACTATGAAGTTCACCAAGATCGTCCTCGCGCTTGCGATGACCGCCGCTCTGGCCGGCTGCAACGCCAAGCCGGGCAATGTCGATGGCGCGCGCCTGGCCAAGGCCGCGACCGGCGGAGACTGGCTGTCGGTCGGCCACACCTATGACGAACAGCGCTACAGCCCGCTCACCAAGATCGACACCAAGAATGTCAGCCAGCTGGGCCTGGCCTGGTTCCATCAGTTCGACACCGATCGCGGCCAGGAGGCCACGCCGGTCGAGGTCGACGGCGTGCTCTATGTCACCACCGCCTGGTCCAAGGTCTTCGCCTTCGACGCCAAGACCGGCGAGCAGAAGTGGGCCTTCGATCCCAAGGTCGACGGGACCAAGGGCTTCGACGCCTGCTGTGACGTGGTCAATCGCGGCGTCGCCGTCTGGAAGGGCCGGGTCTATTTCGGCGCCCTCGACGGCCGCCTGATCGCGCTCGACGCCGCCACCGGCAAGCCGGTCTGGTCGGTGCAGACCACCGATGTCGGCAAGCCCTACACGATCACCGGGGCGCCCAGGATCATCAAGGACAAGGTGCTGATCGGCAACGGCGGCGCCGAATATGGCGTGCGCGGCTATATCAGCGCCTATGACACCGCCACCGGCAAGATGGTCTGGCGCTTCTACACGGCCCCCAATCCTGAGGGTAAGCCGGACGGCGCGGCCTCCGACAAGATCATGGCCGAGAAGGCCGCCGGCACCTGGTATGGCGAGGTCTGGAAACAGACCGGCGGCGGGGCCACGGTCTGGGACTCCATGGCCTATGATCCGGATCTCGACATCGTCTATCTGGGCGTCGGCAATGGCACCCCCTGGAACCACCTGAAGCGTTCGGACGGCAAGGGCGACAATCTGTTCGTCTCCTCGATCCTGGCGCTCAAGCCCGACACCGGGGAATATGTCTGGCACTATCAGACGACGCCCGGCGAGAGCTGGGACTACACCGCCACTCAGCACATCATCCTGGCCGACCTGACCCTCGACGGTAAGCCGCAGAAGGTGCTGATGCAGGCGCCGAAGAATGGCTTCTTCTATGTGCTCGACCGGGCCACGGGAAAGCTGATCTCGGCCAAGGGCTTCGTGCCCCAGACCTGGGCTACGGGCGTGGATCCGGTCACCGGCCGGCCGATCGAGAACCCGGCCGCCCGCTACAAGGACGCTCCGTCCCTGCAGCTGCCCGGCCCGCTGGGCGCCCACAACTGGCACCCGATGAGCTACAGCCCCCAGACCGGCCTGGTCTATATCCCGGCCCAGGCCTCGCCCTTCGCCTATACGAACATCAAGGAGTTCAAGTACAAGCCGGGCGGCTGGAACGTCGGCACCAATCTGCTGGCCAACGCCCTGCCGGAAGACAAGGCGACCCTGGCCGGCCTGAAGGCCATGTTCAAAGGCCAGCTGATCGCCTGGGACCCGGTGGCCCAGAAGGCCCGTTGGACCGTCGAGCACCCCTATTTCTGGAACGCCGGGGTGATGTCCACGGCCGGCGGCCTGGTGTTCCAGGGCTCGGCCGAGGGCCAGTTCGTCGCCTATGACGCGGCCAACGGGACCAAGCTGTGGAGCTACAAGACCACCAATGGCGTCGTCGCCGCCCCCGCCAGCTATCAGATCGATGGCGAGCAATATGTGGCGGTGATGGTCGGCTATGGCGGCGGCGGGCCGGTCTCGGCCTCCGTGCTGCTGGGCAACCAGCCGCGCATGCCCGGCCGTCTGATGGTGTTCAAGCTGGGCGGCAAGGCCACGGCGCCGGCCTATGAAGTGCAGGAGGTGCCGGCTCTGGACCTGACCGCCATCTCCTCCAAGGGCGACGCCAAGAACGGCTTCGTGCAGTTCCATGAGAACTGCCAGGTCTGCCATGGCCCCAACGCCTCGGGCTCCTATCTGCCCGACCTGAAGAAGTCCCAGATGATCACCTCCGAGGACAACTTCAAATCGGTGGTGCTGGACGGGGCCCGCAAGTCCCACGGCATGGTGAGCTTCACCAAGTTCATCACCGCCAAGGACGCCGAGGACATCCGCGCCTACATCATCACGGAAGCCCACAAGGCCCAGGCCGCTCCGGCGGCCGCAGCCGCCACGAACTAGACCCTAGATCGACCCCAACGCCGCCTCGACCTGTTCCGAAATCCAATCCGCCTGATCGGCGGTGAGGATCAGGGGCGGGGCGAGGCGGACGGTGTGGTCATGGGTGTCCTTGGCCAGGAGGCCCAGGCCCTTCAGCGCCTCGCACAGCGGCCGCGCGCCGCCCGCCTCGGGGTGCAGCTCCACCGCCAGCATCAGGCCGCGTCCGCGCACCTGCTTGATCGCCGGGTGGCCGATGGACGCCAGGCTGGTCTTCAGCCGTTCGCCCATGCGGGCGGAATTCTCGATCATGCCTTCCTCGACCAGCACCTTCAGCGCCATGCGGGCGACCGCGCAGGCGAGCGGGTTGCCGCCGAAGGTCGAGCCGTGGTCGCCCGGCTTCAGCACCCCCAGAACTTCGGTGTTGGAGAGCACGGCCGAGACCGGATAGAAGCCGCCGGCCAGGGCCTTGCCGACCAGGGTCAGGTCCGCCTCGATCCCCTCATGCTGCTCGGCCAGCAGCTTGCCGGTGCGGCCGAGGCCGGTCTGGATCTCGTCCAGGATCAGCACGACATTGCGCCGGGTGCAGATCTCGCGAACTCGCGTGAAATAGCCGTCCGGCGGGATGATCACCCCGGCCTCGCCCTGGATCGGCTCGACCAGGAAGCCCACGGTGTTGGGGCCGATGGCGGCTTCCAAGGCGGCGGCGTCGCCGAACGGGATGATCTTGAAGCCCGGCGCGAAGGGACCGAAGCCGCCCCGGGTCTGGTCATCCGATGAGAAGCCGACAATGGCCAGCGTCCGGCCGTGGAAGTTCTCGGAACAGACGATGATCTCGGCCTGGCCGTCGGCTACCCCCTTGACCTCATAGCCCCACTTCCTGACCACCTTCAGCGCGCTTTCCACGGCCTCGGCGCCGGAGTTCATCGGCAGGACCATGTGGGAATTGGTCAGTTCGCACAGCTCCTCATAGAAGGCCGGCAGCTGGTCGTTGCGGAAGGCCCGGCTGGTGAGGGTCAGACGCGAGGCCTGCTCGGTCATGGCCGCCAGGATGCGGGGGTGGCAGTGGCCCTGGTTCACCGCCGAATAGGCCGACAGACAGTCGAGATAGCGGTTGCCGTCCACATCCCAGACATGGACGCCTTCGCCCCGGGTCAGGACGACATCCAGCGGCTTGTAGTTGCGGGCGCCGTAGTGCTGCTCCTTCTCGATCAGGAGGGCGGCGGAGGGCGAGCGGGCGAGGGTGGTCGTGGTCATGGCGGAACTCACTTCTGGAGGGCGAGGACGGGCTGGCTGGCGAGGTCGAGGCGCAGGGTCATGCAGAAGGCCGCGCCGCCAGACAGGATGAACGGATCGAGGTCGACCTCGGCGAGGGCGTAGCCGCGCGCGGTCAGGCGCTGGGCCAGGCGCTCCGGCGCGCGGGCCATGATCACGGTGCGGTCCAGGCAGACGGCGTTGACGCAGAAGGCCTGGGCGTCCTCGTCCGTGGCGATGATCCGGTCGGCCGGGGCCACATGCGCCTCGATGGCGGCCAGGCCGGCGGCGGTGAAGGCCGGCGGGTAGTAGAGCACCTCGCCGCCGCTCAGCGGCCGGAAGCAGGTGTCGAGGTGGTAATAGGCCTCAGTCGCCAGCTCCAGCGGGACCACCGGGCGGCCGAACACCTGGCCGATGACGTCGGAGGCCGCGCGATGCGAACGCGGCCCGTGGCCGGTCCAGAACAGCTGGCGGGTCTCGTCCCAAAGGCCGTCGCCGGCGCCCTCGTGGGTCAGGCCGGCCGGCAGCTCGACGATCTCCGAGATCAGGCCCCGGTCGGCCAGGCGCTCGAAGGCGGCGCGGAAGGGGGCTTCCTCGCCCTGGCGTTCGGGATGGCGGAAGCGGGCCAGCAGGGCCCTTCCATCCAGCACCACGGCGGCGTTGGCCGGGAACACCAGGTCGGGCAGGCCCTCGACGGCGGGAACCATCTCGACCAGGGCGCCACAGGACTCCAGGGCGCGGCGCAGGGCGGCGGAGGCGGCGATGGCCTCGGTCTTGCGGTGGGTCGCCCAGGCGTCGGGACGCATCCAGGGATTGATGCTGTAGCTGACATCGAACCAGGCCGGGTCGGTCATCAGGAAGCGCGGGGTCATGCTCGGAGGCTTTCCTTTGGGGTGACCCAAAGGCTGGACGTGCCACGCGCTATCAGAAAGCCGAGAACATGCTACATTTAGCCTGAATTACTGCCGAAACGTCAGAACAGAATATCCAAACGTCATGGACGATCTCGACCGCCAGATCATCGCCCGGCTGCGGCAGGACGCACGAATCCCCGCTGCGAACCTGGCCGCCGACCTCAAGGTCAGCCGTGGCACGGTGCAGAACCGCATCGAGCGGCTGCTGGCCCGGGGCGCGATCCTGGGCTTCACCATCCGCACCCGCGGCGTCGAGGACCCGCAGGTCCGGGCGGTGATGAGCGTCGAGGTCAAGGGCGACCGCACCCAGGCCGTGGTGCGCGCCCTGCGCGGTTTCCCGCAGGTCGCCGCCATCCACTCGACCAATGGCCGCTGGGACCTGGTGGTGGACCTCGCCACCGAGAGCCTGGCCGGGTTCTCCGAGACTCTGGACGCCATTCGCCGCATCGACGGCATCGGGGTGACCGAGACCAGCCTGCTTCTGAAGAGCTACTAGACGCGGAAGGCCACGCCGGGCTTGGATCGCTGACCGCCTGTGATAGGAAGCGCGCTTTCCGGGGTCTCGGCCCCGACTGGCGGCGTGTGCATGTCCGAACCTCTCGACCCAGAGACACCTGCCGAGTCCGTTTTGGCCGACTCCGTTCCGGCCGAGTCCGCGCCGGACGCGCCCGCCAAGCCCAGGCGGGTTCGCAAGTCGAGAGCCAAGCGCAAGTCTGAAGCTGGCGGGGAGGCCGACGCGACCGCGCCGACCGAAGCCGTCGAACCTGGGCCGCCCGAGCCCAAGCGAGTTCGCAAGTCCAGGGCCAAGCCCAAAGCGGGGGTTGTCACCGAGGCGCTGGACGTTGATGTCGCCGCCGAGGCCGCGCCTGAGCCTGAGCCCGTCGTCGAGGCGCCGGCGCCCGAGCCCATCCCCGAACCCGAGGCCTGGGTCGCCGCCGTCGGCCGTCCGCGCCCCAAGCGCGCCGAACCCGCCGGGCCGCCGCTCTGGAAGAGCCGGCCCCTGCTGCTGGGGGTCGTGGCGGCGATCGTGCTGACCGTGGTCGCGGTGATCGGCTCCCTGCTTTGGGCCCTGCCCCTGAACCGGGCGCTGGAGCCCCTGGCCAGCCCGACCCTGGTGCTGGTGGCCGACAATGGCCAGCCGATCGCCCGGCGCGGGTCCTACAAGGAAGCGCCGATCGAGGTCGCCAAGCTGCCCAAGGTGGTGCCCAACGCCTTCGTCGCCATCGAGGACCGCCGCTTCTATCAGCACATGGGGGTCGATCCGCTGGGCATACTGCGGGCGCTGCATCGCAACGCCCAGGCCGGCGAAGGCGTGCAGGGCGGCTCGACCATCACCCAGCAGCTGGCCAAGAACGCCTTCCTGACCAACAAGCGCACCCTGAAGCGCAAGCTCCAGGAGGCGCTGATCGCCCTCTATCTGGAGACCCGGCTCTCCAAGGACGAGATCCTCTCGCGCTACCTGTCCTCGGTCTATTTCGGCGACAGCGCCTTTGGGCTGCGCTCGGCCTCCCAGCGGTATTTCGCCAAGCCGCCGGAGCAGCTGAGCCTCGGCGAGGCCGCCATGCTGGCCGGCCTGGTCAAGGCGCCGTCGCGCCTGGCCCCGAGCGAGAACCCGCAGGGCGCGCGGGCGCGGATGCGCGTGGTGCTGGCGGCCATGGTCGAGACCGGGGCCATCACCAAGGCCCAGGCGGAGGAAGCGGCCCGCTCGGTGGTGATCGCGCCGCGTCCGACCAGGCTGCCCACCGGCTCCTATTTCGCCGATTGGATGATGCCCCAGGCCCGCGCGGCCTTCGAGGGCCGCTATGGGGAGACGGTGGTGCGGACCACCCTGGACCCCGAATTGCAGGCCCAGGCCGAGAAGATCCTCAACCAGTTCCTGGACCGCGATGGCCCGGTGCTGCACGCCACCCAGGGCGCCCTGGTGGCCATGCGCCCCGACGGCCGGGTGATCGCCATGGTTGGCGGCCGCGACTACAAGCTAAGCCAGTTCAACCGCGCCGACGGCGAGCGCCAGCCCGGCTCGGCCTTCAAGCTGTTCGTCTATCTGACCGCCCTGCGCCAGGGCTGGACCCCGAACAGCCCGATCCTCGACACCCCGGTGCAGATCAGCGGCTGGACGCCCAAGAACCACGAGGGCAAGTACGCCGGCCGCGAAGTGCCGCTGATCACCGCCTTCGCCGCCTCGTCCAACGCCGCCGCCGTACGGCTGGCCAAGATCGTCGGCCGCGATGAGATCGTCCGCACCGTGCGCTCCCTGGGCGTCAATGAACCGATCCCCAACGACCTGACCCTGGCGCTCGGCACCGGTCCCATGAGCCTGGTGCAGCTGACCGCCGCCTATGCCGCCATCGCCGCCGGCGAGGGGCCAGTGATCCCCCACGGACTGGCCGACTGGCGGCGGCGCAAGCCCGCCGTGCCGCTGGGCAAGGCGGAGCTGGCCGGCATGCGCGACCTGCTGCGTTCCGCCACCCAGCACGGCACCGGCGTCGCCGCAGCCATCCCCGGGGCCTTTGGCAAGACCGGCACCACCCAGAATTATCGCGACGCCCTGTTCATCGGCTATGTCGACGACCTGGTGGTCGGGGTCTGGGTCGGCAATGACGACAACAGCGCCATGAACGGCGTGGTCGGCGGTGGTCTGCCCGCCCAGATCTGGCGCGCCTTCGCCACCTATGCCGTGGGCCGCGGCGCGCCGCCGGCTCCCGCCGTGACCGACGAGGCGGACACGCCGATGGAAGAGGACCTGACCCCGGTCGATCCCGTGTCGCCCATGGTCGAGCTTCCGCCCGGCGCGGACGGCGCACCGCCTGCCGAAGGCGATGCGGCCATGCCCACCGCGCCCGCCGCGCCGGCGCCCTCGCCGCCCACCGTCCCGCCCCCAAGGGGCTAGCGCGCGCCGGCCCTTCCCCTGCGGCGTCGCCCGGCCTAGCATCGCCACATGACACCGGTTACCAAACTGCTGATCTCAGTCCTCGCCGCCCTGGGCCTGGCGACTGCGGCCGAGGCCGAGGACAGCCCGTTCGTTGCGGGCCATGCGGTCATCGCGATCTGGCCCGGCCCTGCGCCCGGCGGCGAACACGCCACGGCGCGGGAAGAGGTGGTGGAACGGCCCCTGACGCCGGGTGGCCTGCGCGACCGCATCATCAAGGGCGTCACCCGCCCGACCCTGACCGTCTTCCGCCCCGCCCACGCCAATGGCGCGGCGCTGCTGATGGCGCCCGGCGGCGGCTATGCCTGGGTGGTGATGGACAAGGAGGGCTACGAGGCGGCCGAACGGTTCGCGGCCTCGGGGGTCACGGTGTTCGTCATGACCTATCGCCTGCCGCAGGAAGGCTGGGCGGCGGGGCCGGACACGCCCCTGCAGGACGCCCAACGGGCCCTGCGTCTGATCCGCTTCCACGCCGCGGACTATGGAGTCGATCCGCACCGCCTGGGGGTGATCGGCTTCTCGGCCGGGGGCCATGTGGCCGGCATGTTGACGCTCGCCTTCGACCGTCCCGTCTATGCGCCGATCGACTCCGTCGACCAGGTCTCGGCCCGGCCGGACATCTCCATCCTGATGTATCCGGTGGCCAGCATGGACGCCGCCATCGCCCATGTCGGGTCACGCAGGAACCTGCTGGGCGAGGCGCCGAGCCTGGACCGCACAGCGGCCTATTCCCTGGAGGCCCTGGCGCGACCGGACGCCCCGCCGGTCATGCTGGTCCACGCCCTCGACGACCGCAGCGTGCCGGTGGAGAACAGCCTGCGCCTGCTGGCCGCCCTGCGCGCCGCCCATGTCCCGGTCGAGGCCCACCTGTTCGAGGAAGGCGGCCATGGCTTCGGCATCCGCTTCGCCGCCGGCAAGCCCGCCCAGGCCTGGCCGGACCTGGTGCTGGGCTGGATGAGGCGCAAAGGCATGCTGGGATAGCGCGTGCCCGTCGCGCTTGGCGAGGGCCGTCAAAGCGGCTAGGTCTCGCCGTCCGGGATGAAGCGGTGTCCCGGTGAGGCTCACGCCCAAGCACCGCGCGACTCCGTATGGAGACTGCGCCATGGGCGATTCCCGTTCCCGTCTGTCCCGTCGATCCGTCAGCCTGGGCCTGGCCCTGTTGGCGAGCCCAGCCCTGGCCGCCGCCAGGCCGTGTCCGCCGCCCCGGGTGCTGTTCGTCTGCCCGGCCGGCACGGTGAAGAGCGCCATCGCTCGCGAACAGCTGAAGCGCGACGCGGCGGCGCGCGGGCTCTTGGTCCAGGTCCGGTCGCGTGGGGTGCATCCGGAGGATCACGTCTCTCCGGCGCTCGCCGCCCATCTGCGCGCCGACGGCCTCGACCCGAAGGCCGAGCCCGTGCAGGCCCTCGCAGCGGGAGACGCCCGCGACGCCGACATCGTCATCGCCTTCGACGAGGCGGCCCAGGCGCCCGGCCTGGAGCGGGCCCGGGTCTGGGACATTCCGTCCTGGAACAGCGACTATGCCGCTGCTCACGCCGCCCTGATCGCGCGCACCGACGCCCTGTTGGACGAGTTGGCTGCCAGGGGTTGCCCAGCCTGATCCGAGGGCGGCTTAGCGCACCAGCTTCAGCGCGCCGGTGATCGCGTCGATCCTGGCGGGGTCATCGGGCCCCACCCCCACGCAGGTCAGGGTTCCGGCCTCGATCACCGTGCGGCCGGCGTCGCGGATCGGGGCGATGGTCAGGCCGGCGGCCTGGGCGGCGGCGGCCATCTCGCGCAGTTCCGCCTCGCTCTCGCAGCGCAGGACGATCTTGGGCATGCCGGCCTCCAGCCAGGCGCGCTGCTCGCGCCCGCCCGACTGCAGGAAGCCGGCGACAGCGGCGTGAGCCACCTGAGCCGCCAGCTTGCCCGGCGGCAGGTTGAGCGCCTGGTTGACGAGGATGACCTGCTTCACGCGGCGACCAGGGCGTCGGGGCCGGTGAGCATCAGGGCGCAGAAGCGCTCGCCCATCAGGCGGTAGCCCTCGGTGTTGGGGTGGAGGTCGTCGGGCAGCAGGTGGGCGTCAGCCGGGCCGAACAGGCTGAGGCCGTCGAGATAGCGGATGGTGCTGTCGCCCGCCGCCTGACGCACGGCGACCATGTCGGCCAGGATCGTCCGCATGCCGCGCAAGGACACCCCGCCGCCCTCGACCACCTCCTCGCGGGGCGGGGAGAAGATCGGCGAGGCGATGACGAGCGGGGTCAAAGGATGTTTCTCGCGGATGATCGAGACCATGGCGTGGGCCGAGTCCAGGAAGGTCCGCGCCGCCAGCTGGCCGGCGGCATGCACATTGATCCCCAGCTTCAAGACGATGGCGTCGGCCGGCTGGTCGCGGATGATCCGGGCGGCCAGGCCCGACAGCATGCAGGACCCGGCCCAGCCGAGATTGGTGTGGCTGACCCCGGCCAGGCGTGCGGCGACGGCGGGCCATCCGGTCGAAGCGCCCTCGGCCTCCATGCAGTGGGTGATCGAGCTGCCGTGGAACAGGATGCGGGGTCGCAGGTCGGGGGCGGGTGACAGGCTCGCCCCGTCATCGAGCGCCAGGCCGGTGAGGCCGACCGTCGCCGCCTGGGGCAGCCAGAGCTCGATCAGCTTGTCGCCGGCCGGCAGGTCCTCGAAGGCCAGGACGAAGGCTTCGTCTCCGGTCAGGCCGCCATCGGCGGTCATCAGGGCCCCGCCCTGGCCGAAGCTCCGGGCCAGCAAGGCGCCGTCCACATAGAGGTCCCAGGCGCCGCGGGTCTCGGGCGTGGTGGTGGCGGCCAGCAGCCGCTGGGTGGCGGTCAGGCGCAGGCTCCGCGAATCGGTCCGCAGCCGCAGGCGCACCCCCGCCGCCGCCGAGGCCACCCAGCGGTTGAAGGGGTCATAGAAGCTCTGCTCGGCGACCGGCAGGCGCATGGGCTGGATCGAGCCCGCGCGGCGTCGCAGGTCGATCTGGCCGTCCAGCAGGGTCTCGATCTCGGCGAGGGACAGGTTGCGCAAGGGTGCGGCTCCGGCGGGACAGGGCCGCCATTGGTATCGACGCCCGGCGGCGCGCGCCAGCCTGGACAGGGCGCGGCGGTGACCTATGGTTCGCGATCCTCAGGGGAGCACGCCATGTCCGTCCGTCACCATCTGACCGCAGGGGCGGCCCTGGCGATCTTCCTCGCCGCACCGGCCCTCGCGGCGGCGCCCGCCAAGCCGGTTCCAAGCCCGGCGACCGGCCTGACCGATCCCAGGAGCCTGGTCTCGCTGGTCAATCCCCAGGCCGGCCCTGTCGCCGCAGCCGACCTCTATTTCTCGCGCGGCGGTCTGGACGCCATCTGGACCGCAGACGGCAAGGCCGCGATCGTCTCGACCAATCTGACCGGCCGCTTCAATCTGTGGCGGGTGGAGGCCGACGGCTCCTGGCCGGTGCAGCTGACCCAGTCCGATGACCGCCAGTCCGGCCTGGCCGCCTCGCCCGACGGCAAGTGGATCGTGTTCCAGGCCGACACCGGCGGGGACGAGATGTACGACCTCTATGCCGTGCCCGTCGGCGGCGGCCCGGTCATCAACCTGACCAACACCCCGGATATCTCGGAGACCACGGCGCGGTTCTCGCCGGACGGCGCGACCCTGGCCTTCGCCGCCAAGCGCAAGGCCGACGCCGGCTCCAACATCGCGGTCATGGGCTGGGCCGACCACAAGGTCCGGCTGCTGACCCAGGAAGCCCAGCCGGAGTTCTCCTGGGCGCCGGTCGGCTGGGTGGCCGGCGGCCTCATCGCCAATCGCGGCAATCTCGGCTCCACCCTGATGGGCGTCTGGCGCGTGAGCCTCGACGGCGGCGCCCCAGCGCCCGTGACCTCCGTTAAGACCAAGGCCGTGATCGCCGCCACCGCTGTCTCGGCCGACGGCAAGACGCTCGCCATCACCTCCAATGAGGCCACGGGCCAGAACCACGCCGGCGTGCTGGACCTTGCGACCGGCGCCTCCCGCTGGCTGAAGCCGACGCCCTGGGACCAGACCTCCGGCGACTTCACCCCGGACGGCAAGAGCCTCGCGGTGATCGACAACGCCGACGGCCGCCAGTCGGTGAGCCTGGTGGACGTCGCCACGGGCGCGGTGCGCGGCCTGGGCCTGCCGGATGGCTATACGGACCAGGCCTCGGAGATCAGCTTCACCGCCGACGGCCGCATGCTGCTGAGCCACGAGGCCAGCAACAGCCCCTTCGACTATTGGGTGGCCGACACCCGGGCGGGAACGGCAAAGCCCCTGACCCATCTGGGTCTGGCGAGCCTCGACCCCGCCCGCCTGCCCAGCGCCCAGATTGTCCACTACGCCAGCCAGGACGGCACGGTGATCAGCGCGGTCATGACTGTGCCCTTCAATCTGAAGCGCGACGGAACGGCGCCAGCGGTGGTGATTCCCCATGGCGGCCCGACCGGCCAGACCCAGGACCGGTTCAGCCGCGGCGCCATCGCGCTCGCCTCGCGCGGCTATGTGGTGATCCAGCCCAATGTGCGCGGCTCCACCGGCTATGGCATGGCTTTCCAGATGGCCAACCACAAGGACCTGGGCGGCATGGACCTGACCGACGAGGTCTATGCGACCAGGTTCCTGACCGCGACCGGCTATGTGAACCCGAAGAAGATCGGCATCACCGGCGGCTCCTATGGCGGGTTCATGACCCTGATGGCCATCGGCCGCACCCCGGACGTCTGGGCGGCGGCCGTGTCGCAATACGGGATCATCAACTGGTTCGAGATGATGAAGCATGAGGACGCCGCGCTGCAGCAGTACCAGCGCTCGCTGATCGGCGATCCGGTGACCGACAAGGCGGTCTATGAGGCCTCATCCCCCATGACATACATTCGCCAGGCCAAGGCTCCCTTGCTGGTGCTGCAGGGCGAGAACGACATCCGGGTGCCGGTGGGCCAGGCCCGCGAGGTGGTGGCCACCCTGAAGAGCGTCGGCGCCACGGTCGACGCCCACTATTACCCGGCCGAGGGCCATGGCTTCGTCAAGCGCGAGAACCAGATCGACGCCATGCAGCGGTTGATCGCCTGGCTCGACAAGTATCTGAAGGATCAGTGAGCCGGGTCTAGGCGCTCGCCGGGCAGGGCGCTAAACCCGGCTCATGAACGCGCCCGTGAAGACCGACTCCCTGCCGCAGTGGCGGCTCGACGACCTCTATAGCGACCGGGACGATCCCCGGATCGAGACCGATCTGGCGCGGGCGCAGGCCGCCAATGACGAGCTGGCCCGGCTGAAGGGCCGCTTCGTCGCCCTGCGTGGCGATCCGCTGCGGCTCGGGGAACTGCTGGACCACGGGATCGGCCTCTATGAGGCCGCCACCAACGGACTGTGGGCGGTGGGCGCCTATGCCTCCATGGCCGCCTCGGTGGCGCGCGACGATCCGGCCTGGTCGAAGTTCGAGGCCGACTTCCGGGCCCGATCCAGCCAGATCGCCGCCGAGAGCCTGTTCTTCACCCTGGAGCTCAACCAGCTCGAGGACCCGGAGATCGAGCAGGCCTTCAAGGCCCATGCCCCGGCGGCCCGCTGGCGCAGCTGGATGCGCCGCGTGCGGTTGTCGCGGCCCCACGAGCTGTCGCCGGACCTGGAGCGCATGCTGCTGGATCGCGGTCCGGCCGTGGCCAACTGGGCCAGGCTGTTCGACGAGACCCTGGCCAAGCTGACCGCCAAGGTCGGCAAGGACACCCTGACCCTGCCCGAGGCCCTGAACCGGCTGTCGGACCCGGACGGGGCGCGGCGCAAGCAGGCGGCGCAAGGCCTGGCCAAGGCGCTGGAGGAACGCACCCCGATCCTCGGCCTGGCCTACAACACGCTGGCCTTCGAGAAGCAGGTCGAGGATCGCTGGCGGAAATATCCGACCCCCCAGGCCTCGCGCCACCTGTCCAACGAGGTCGACGCCGACGCGGTCGAGGCCCTGGAGGCGGCCGTGGTCGAGGCCTATCCCTCGGTCAGCCATCGCTATTACCGGCTGAAGGCCCAGGTGATGGGCAGGAAGTCGCTGGATTACTGGGACCGTAACGCGCCGCTGGAGACCCTGGCCCCCAAGACCTATGGCTGGGACGAGGCCAAGGCCATGGTGCTGGACAGCTTCTCCGACCTGGCGCCCAAGTTCGCCGACACCGCCCGGACCTTCTTCGACCAGCCCTGGATCGACGCCCGCCCCCGGCCCGGCAAGCAGTCGGGGGCCTATTCGCACCCGGTCAATTCCGAGCGCCATCCCTTCGTGTTCATGAATTATATGGGCGAGCGTCGCGACGTGCTGACCCTGGCCCATGAGCTAGGCCATGCCGTGCACCAGACCCTGTGCTCGCCGCTTGGCACCCTCTTGGCCGACACCCCCCTGACGCTCGCCGAGACCGCCTCGATCTTCGGCGAGGGCCTGGTGTTCGAACGGCTATTGGCCGGGGCGTCCAAGGCCGAGCGTCGCGGCCTCTTGGCCGGCAAGATCGAGGACGGGATCAATACGGTGGTCCGCCAGATCGCCTTCCACCGTTTCGAGACCCGCTTCCACGCCGCCCGTGTCGCGGGTGAGCTGTCGGCCGACGAGATCGGCGCGGTGTGGCTGGAGACCATGGGCGAGAGCCTGGGCCCGGCCATCAAGCTCAACGCCGGCTATGAGCACTATTGGGGCTATGTCACCCACTTCGTGCACTCGCCCTTCTATGTCTATGCCTACGCCTTCGGGGACTTGCTGGTGCGCGGCCTGATGGAGAAGCGCCGGGAGGACCCGGTCGCCTTCGCCCCGCTCTATGAGGACCTGCTGGCCGCCGGCGGCACGCGGACCTATGTCGAGGCGCTGCGGCCCTTCGGCCTGAATCCCCGCGAGAAGGCCTTCTGGGCGGCGGGAATGAGCCAGCTGGAGCGGCTGGTGGATGAGTTCGAGGCCCTGGTCTGAGGCCGCCCTCTCCACCGACCATGACCGCGAATTCACTGAGGGCTGGGGCGCCCGCGCCCTAAGCTTGGCCTCTCATCGAGACGGAGGCGGGCATGAGCCGGCGTGGACTGATCATCGGCCTGACCCTGGCGCTCCTGGCCCCGGGCCTGGCCCAGGCGGCGGACAAGCTGCCGGTCAAGCTCAGCAAGGTATTTCCCTATCTGGATAAGTATCTGGCCATACCGCCGGACCAGCGGAACCACTTCGCGCTGGGCTATGTCATCCAGGTCAATGGCAAGCCGGCGACGGGGATGAACGCCGCGATCCTGGAGGCCGACGGCCGCCGCACGCCTTTGCCGATCAATGCCGAGGGCTGGGTGACCAAGTTGCCCACCGCCGCCCAGCTGGCCTCCGCCAGCTTCACCGCCGACGCCCCGCCCAATCCGGACTTCGGCGTCCATATGCGGATATCTCCGGCCATGCCGCCGGCCCAGGAATACAATCCGCGCGACCTGGAGCTGGCGGTCAGCCAGGCGAACGCCGGAATGGACAGGGTCGCCGGCATGATGCGCTTCGCCGTCCCGACCCTGATCGGGGTGAGCTTCCCGGGCGCCGGATCGGGCAAGGCGAAACTGGCGGACGGCCGCGAGGCGCCCCTGCCGATGGCCGCCGGCGCACCCTATTACGACCCCAAGCTGCTGGCCGGGGCGACCCGGATCGTGCTCGCCAAGGCCCCGACCCGGCTGGCGTTCAAGGACAACAAATAGGGCTCACCGCAGCACCAGCCCCAGCAGCGCCTGGGTGTGGGCGGTGATCTCCGCCTCGCTGGCGGTGTCGACGCCATAGGCGGCGCGGACTTCGCCGGCCAGGGTGAAGGGCGCCTGGGCGGCGGCGGACAGGATGTAGATCAGCGGGCGCACAGGGGACCTCGGGATGTGGCCCTGGTCCATCAGGGTCTCCAGCATCCGCGACAGGTTGCGATGCTGCGGGGCGATGATGTGTTCGGCGATCCAGGTCACCCGGTCGGAATCGCCCATGGTCTCGTGCACCATGATCCGGGCGTGCTCGGGATGGCGGGCGCAGTAACGGACATAGGTCGTCACCATCATCGCGAAGCGATCGACCGCCGGCAGGGTCCGCGCCGTGCGCCAGCCCTCCAGCATGTGGGCGTCCATCAAGGCGATCAGATGGGTCATCGCCGCCCGCCACAGCCCGGCCTTGTCGGTGAAATGATAGCGGACCAGGCTGTGCTCCAGGCCGGCGGCGGCGGCGATGTCGCGCAAGGAGGCGCCTTCGAATCCGCGCCTGGAGAACACGTCCAGGGCTGCGGCCAGGATCGCCTCGCGGGTCTCGCCAACCGGGCGGTCATTGCGGGCGGGTCGGCCGCGCGGGCGGGTGGGCGCGTCGCTCATTCAAGCATTATTGCCCATTCGGACTAAAATGGATAGCGTGCCGCCAACGAGACCAATGCCCCGGGGAGAAACATCCAATGACCGCCACCCAGACCTGGCTGGACAAGCGCCTCAGCCCCGATGACCGGGCCCGCGCCCTGATCGCCGAACTGACCCTGGATGAGATGATCACCCTGGTTCACGGCCCGATGCCGAACCTGCTGAAGCCCGAGGACAAGCCCGCCGACGCGGGAACGGGAGCCGGCTATATCGCCGGCGTGCCGCGCCTTGGCATCCCGGCGCTGAACGAGACGGACGCCAGCCTGGGTGTCGCCAATCCCCGCCAGGCGCGCAAGGGCGACGGCTCCACGGGCCTGCCGTCGGGCCTGGCGCTGGCTTCCACCTGGGACGCGCATCTGGCCTATGAGGGCGGGGCGATGGTCGGGCGCGAGAGCCGGGCCAAGGGCTTCAACGTGCTGCTGGGCGGCGGGGCCAATCTGACGCGGGATCCGCGCTGTGGCCGCAATTTCGAATATCTGGGCGAAGACCCGCTGCTGACCGGCGTGCTGGCCGGCGAGGCGATCAAGGGCGCGCAGTCGAACAACATCGTCTGCACCATCAAGCACTTCGCGCTGAACGACCAGGAGACCTGCCGCCACGTGGTCGACGCCCGGATCGACGAGGCGCCGTTGCGGGAAAGCGACCTGCTGGCCTTCCAGATCGCCATCGAGCTGGGCCAGCCCGGCTCGGTGATGTGCGCCTATAACAAGGTCAATGGCGAGTGGTGCGGCGAGAACGACTTCCTGCTGAACCAGGTTCTGAAGGGCGACTGGAACTATCCGGGCTGGGTGATGAGCGACTGGGGCGCCGTGCACACCACCGCCAAGGCGGCCCTGGCCGGCATGGACCAGGAGAGCGGCTACCAGCTCGACAAGCAGGTCTATTTCGGTCCGGCCCTGCTGAAGGAGGCCGTCGAACAGGGCGAGGTGCCCTTCGAACGCCTGACCAACATGGTCCACCGCATCCTGCGCAGCCTGATCGAAAAAGGGGTGTTCGACTCACCCGTCGTCCCGAGCGAGCCGGACTATCAGGCCAATGGCGATGTCGCCCTGGCGGCGGCGGAAGCCGGGATCGTGCTCCTGAAGAACGACGGGGTGCTGCCGCTCGGCGGCGGCCTGCGCAGGATCGCGGTGAT
>NZ_CANCLE010000016.1 GCF_947378715.1 Phenylobacterium aquaticum | reverse complement strand
GAACCTGGTCGAGTTCGGCTCGATCAGCCCGGAGGGGGCCAAGGTTCTGGAGGTGATCGGCGCCTCGCGCTGCAACGTGCTGATCTCGGGCGGCACGGGCTCGGGCAAGACCACATTGCTTAACACCATGACCGCCTTCATCGAGGAGGACGAACGGGTCGTCACCTGCGAGGACGCCGCCGAGCTGCAGCTGCAGCAGCCGCACGTGGTGCGCCTGGAAACCCGGCCGCCGAACCTGGAGGGCCAGGGCCAGATCACCATGCGCGACCTGGTCAAGAACTGCCTGCGGATGCGGCCCGAGCGGATCATCGTCGGCGAAGTCCGCGGCCCCGAGGCCTTCGACCTGTTGCAAGCCATGAACACCGGCCACGACGGCTCGATGGGCACGCTGCACGCCAACAGCCCGCGCGAGGCGGTCAGCCGGGTGGAGTCCATGATCACCATGGGCGGCTATGGCCTGCCGTCGCGGACCATCCGCGAGATGATCGTGGGCTCCGTGGATGTCATCGTCCAGGCCGCGCGCCTGCGCGACGGCTCGCGCCGCATCACCCACATCACCGAGGTGGTGGGTCTGGAAGGCGATGTGATCATCACCCAGGACCTGTTCCTCTATGAAATCACCGGCGAGGACGCCGACGGCAATGTGGCCGGCCGCCACCGCTCGACCGGCATCGCCCGGCCGAGATTCTGGGACCGCGCCCGCTATTACGGCCTGGAGCGCGAACTCGCCGAAGCCCTCGACGCGTCGGAGTAGGCGGTGATCACCATCATCACCCTGTTGGCCGCGCTGCTGGGCTTCCTGGTGGTGCTCAGCGTCGGCCTGGCCCTGGCCGGGGGCGGATCGTCCCAGGCTCGCACCCTGAAGCGGGCCCAGACCATCGTCGGCGGCGAGGCCCGCGACGCGCGACGCAAGCCGGCGATCAGCGCCCAGGACCAGCGGCGCCGCCAGGTGCTGAAGTCGCTGCGCGATCACGACCGCCAGCAGAAGAAAGCCACCCTGACCGTCGCCGCCAAGATGCAGCAGGCCGGGTTGAGCGACAATGTCCGCGGCTTCTGGATCATCAGCGGCGTGACCGGCGCCGGCGTGTTCCTGGTGATGATCCTGTTGCGGCAGTCGCCGCTGATCGCACTGGGCCTGGGCTTTGGCGCGGGCTTCGGCCTGCCGCGCTGGGTGCTGGGCATGTTGGCGACCCGGCGCACCAAGGCTTTTACGGCGGCCTTCCCCGACGCCATGGACATCGTGGTGCGCGGCATCAAGTCGGGCCTGCCGGTGCATGACAGCCTGCGGGTCATCGGCCAGGAGACCACAGAGCCCCTGGCCGGAGAGTTCCGTCGCCTGACCGAGAGCATCGGCATGGGGGCCGATATCGATTCCGCGCTGGAGAAGATGTTCGAGCGGATGCCGACCGCCGAGGTGCGGTTCTTCGCCATCGTGCTGGCCATCCAGCAGAAGACCGGCGGCAACCTGGCCGAGGCGCTGGGCAATCTCTCCACCGTCATCCGCTCGCGCAAGCTGCTGGCTGAGAAGGTCAAGGCGTTGTCCGGGGAGGCCGTGGCCTCGGCCTGGATCATCGGCTCCCTGCCGCCGGCGGTGGTCGCCCTGATCGGCACGATCGCCCCGGCCTATATGGGCCCGATGTTCACCGACCCGCGCGGCCACGTCATGCTGATGGCGGGTGGCTTCTGGATGTCGCTGGGCGTGCTGACCATGCGCAAGATGATCAACTTCAAGATCTAGGGCGACCGCAGATGATTTCCGCCCTGACCAATCCCGACAATATCCTGGCCCTGTTCGTGGCGGTGATCTGCTTCGCCACCATCATGACCATCGTCACCCCGCTGATGGGCCGCTCGACCCTGGAGACCCGGCTGAAGTCGGTCTCGACCCGGCGCGAGGAGCTGAGGCGCAAGTCGCGCGAGGCCCTGGCCGGCAAGAACGCCGCCGGCTCCAGCCTGCGCCAACGGGACGAGGGGCTCTATAAGAAGGTCGTGGAGCGGCTGCAGCTGTCGCGGCTGCTGGAGGACCCCAAGGTGGTCGAGAAGCTGGCCCAGGCCGGCTTCCGCGGGCCCCGGCCGGTCTCCACCTTCTATTTCTTCCGCTTCGTCCTGCCCTTCGTGTTCGCGGCGGTCACGGCCTTCTATCTGTTCGTGGTCAACAGCTTCGGCCTGCCGCCCATGACCCGGCTGGCGTTTTCGGTGGGCGGCCTGACGCTCGGCTACTACGCCCCCAACGTCTACATCTCCAACATCGCCCAGAAGCGCCGGGAATCCATCGTCGGGGCCTTTCCCGACTCCCTCGACCTGCTGCTGATCTGCGTCGAGTCCGGCATGTCGATCGAGGCCGCGATCCAGAAGGTCAGCCAGGAGATCGGCGGCACCTCCATCGAACTGGCTGAGGAGCTGACCCTGCTGACCGCCGAGCTGTCCTATCTGCCGGAACGCCGCCAGGCCTATGAGGGCCTGGCGCGGCGGACCAACCATCCCGGCATCCGCTCGGTGATGACCGCCATGATCCAGGCCGAGCGCTATGGCACTCCGCTGGGCTCGGCGCTGCGGGTGATGGCCAAGGAGAACCGCGACATGCGGCTGGCGGGCGCCGAGAAGACCGCCGCCCAGCTGCCGGCCAAGCTGACCGTGCCGATGATCCTGTTCTTCCTGCCGGTGCTGTTCATCGTCATCCTCGGACCGGCGGTGATCAAGGTCCAGGACATGATGGGCCACCACTAGGGGCGCCATCTCTCCAGTCTGTCGGTGCGGACGAAGCGGCCTATTGCGCGGTGCGCACGGCGTCCCACGACCGCTGAGCGGCGGCCGGGCCGGCGGCGGCGTTGTGCAGCCAGACCATGTTGCTGGCCACCACTTCCGGCGGCAGGTCCTGGCGGGCGATCTTCTCGGCCTCGTCGAAGCGGCCCTGCAGGCCCAGCACCAGGGCCAGGTTCTGGCGCACCGCCATGCTCGCCCCCGGCTTGGCGGCGGCGGCGCGCAGCAGGGTCTCGGCCTGGGCGGCGTCGCCATGGGCGGCGAGATAGAGCGCCAGATTGGTCAGGGGGGCGGGGTTCTCGGGCGCGAGCGCGATCGCCTGGCGGTGGGCTTCCAGGGCCTCGTCCGGGCGGCCGGCCTGGTCCAGGGCCACGCCCATCAGCGAGGCGGGCCGCCAATCGGTCGGCGCCTTGGCCTGGGCCTGGCGAGCGGGTTCGATCGCGTAGAAGCCCTGGCCCTTGCCGATCTGGGCGCGGGCCACTTCCAAGAGCGCTTCCTCGGTGTCGGGCCTGGCCAGCAGCACCCGCTGGGCGGCGGCCATGGCCTCGTCATAGCGGCCCATGGCCCGCAGGGCCTGGGACAGGTCGACGCCAGCCTCGGCGTCCATCGGATCAATGTCGGCCTCCCGCGCCCAGAAGGCGGCGCGGGCCAGGGGATCCAGCCGCTGGGCCAGCGCACGCTCGTCCGGCGTCGCCGGGCGCGGGCCGGCAGGCGCGGCGATGGTCGGGGCTGGGGCGGGCTTGGCCTCGCGGGCCAGGGCGGGGCCGGCGAGGCTGAGGACGAGGGCGGTTGCGGCGAGGGCCGACATGCGACACATGAACGTCACGGGCTCCGAGGACGCCGCCATCCTCGCCCGGGCGCTTAAAGGAAGCGTTAAGCATAAAGTTGGAGGGCCCGCGCCCATGACCGAAGTGATCCTCGCCCAGGCGGAGGGCCCGCTGGTCCCCGTCCACGCCCTGCGCGACGCCGACCTGGCCGCCTTCCTCGACGCCGGCCCGGCCTTCGCCAAGGGGTTCGCCGAGCTGTCCGACTTCAAGGCCAAGGCCGGCCAGGTGCTGGTGGTCCCCAATGCGGAGGGCGGCTTCGCCTTCGCCCTGTTCGGCCTGGGCGCCGCGCCCGACCCCATGGCCTTCCGCTCCCTGGCGGGCAAGCTGCCGGCCGGCGACTATGTCCTGGCCGAGGTTCCCGCCGGCCTGACCCCCGACCAGATCGCGCTCGCCTTCGCCCTGGGGAGCTATCGCTTCGACCGCTACAAGACCCACGGCGCCAAGCGGCCGCGGCTGGTGGTCGAGGGCGCCGACATCGCCGAGGCCCTGAACATCGCTCACGCCTGCGCCCTGGCCCGCGACATGGTCAACACCCCGGCCAATGATCTGGGGCCCCTGCAGATCGAGACCATCGCCCGCGAGATCGCCGAACGGCACGGCGCCCAGATCACCGTCATCACCGGCGAGGGGCTGCTCGAGGCCAATTATCCCGCCGTCCATGCGGTCGGCCGCGCGGCGGTGGAAGCGCGCGCGCCCCGGATGATCGAGATCAGCTGGGGGGAACCGGACAAGCCGCTGGTGGCGATCATCGGCAAGGGCGTGGTGTTCGACACCGGCGGCCTCGACATCAAGCCCTCGTCGGGCATGCGCAACATGAAGAAGGACATGGGTGGCGCGGCCCACGCCCTGGCGCTCGGCCGAATGATCATGGCCGCCAAGCTGCCGGTGAGGCTGGTGATCCTTACCCCGGTGGTGGAGAACGCCATAGCCGGCGACGCCATGCGGCCGGGCGATGTGCTGGACAGCCGCCAGGGCCTGACCATCGAGATCGGCAATACAGACGCTGAGGGCCGGTTGATCCTGGCCGACGCCCTGACCCGCGCCGCTGAACTGGAGCCGGCGCTGACCCTCGACCTCGCCACCCTGACCGGCGCCGCGCGGGTGGCGCTGGGCCCGCAACTGCCGCCGTTCTTCACCGATGACGAGGACCTGGCCAAGGCGATCGAGGTCGCCATGGTCGAGGCGGCCGACCCGATGTGGCGGCTGCCGCTCTGGAAGGGCTATGTCGAAAGCCTCGACTCCGACGTGGCCGACATCAAGAACGATTCCGACGGCTGGGCCCAGGCCGGGGCCATGACCGCGGCCCTGTTCCTGCAACGCTTCGCGCCCAAGGGTCCCTGGGCGCACTTCGACATCTTCGCCTGGAACCCGCGCAACCGGCCGGGCTACGCCTCAGGCGGCGAAGCCCAGGCGATCCGGGCGCTCTACCAGATGATCCGGACCCGCTTCTCGTGAGCGCCGATCCGCGCCTGACCCTGGCCCGACCCGATCTGGCCAGCCGTGCGCTTGAAGGGCTGGTCCCGGCCACGGCCTATGCGGACCCGACTCCCATGGCGGTGATCGCGCCGGGCGCCGGCCTCTATGCGCGGGCCGATCTGGCGGCCGAGCGCCAGAGCCACCTGCTGTTCGGCGAGATCTTCGACGTGTTGGAGACGAAGGCCGCCTTCGCCTGGGGCCAGGCTCGCCGCGACGGCTATGTCGGCTATGTCGAGACGGCCGCCCTGGCGGCCCCGCCGCCTGAGCCGACCCATCGGGTGGCGGCGATTCGCACCTACGCCTTCGCTGAGCCCAGCATCAAGTCGCAGGCCCACGGCCCCTATTCGCTCAACGCCCTGGTCGCCGTGGAGGCCCGGGAGGGTCGGTTCGCCAAGGTGGTCGGATCAGGCTGGATCGTCGAGGCGCATCTGTCGCCCATCGGCCGGTTCGAGACCGATCCGGCGGCGATGGCCGAACGGTTCCTGGGCGCGCCCTATCTGTGGGGCGGCCGCGAGAGCCTGGGTCTCGATTGCTCAGGTCTGGTGCAGCAGGCGCTGATGGCCTGCGGCCAGGCCTGTCCGCGCGACACCGACCAGCAGCAGGCCCTGGGCCACGAGATCCAGTCGTCCGAACTGACGCGGGGCGACCTGGTGTTCTGGAACGGCCACGTGGCGATGATGCTCGACTCCGCCCGGATCATTCACGCCAACGCCCACCACATGGCCGTGGCCATCGAGCCCCTGGCCGAGGCCGTGGCGCGGATCGCGGCCGGTCCGACCGGTCATCCCACGGGATACAGGCGCTTCTGACCTCAAACGCAGAACGCCGGCCGCGGGGTTCGCGGCCGGCGTCCGGTTGTCTCGATCAGCTCGACGCTCTAGGCGGCGGGCTTGGCCGCCGGAGCCGCCGCCGCAGGAGCGGCCGGAGCCGCGCCGGCCGCCGCAGCAGCAGGCGCCGCGCCGGCAGCAGGGGCCGCAGCCGCGACCGGCTTCGGCGCCGGAACCGGCAGCGTGCCGCCCTGGGCGTGCAGATAGGCGATCACATTGATGCGGTCTTCCGGCTTCTTCAGGCCGACGAAGGTCATCTTGGTGCCGTTGATGTACTTCTGCGGGCCCTTGATGAACTCGTAGATGTGGTCGTAGTCCCAGATCGGCTGCTTGGCGCCGAACTCGGTCATGCCCGACGAATAGGCGAAGCCCGGATGGCTGCCCGGCTTGCGGCCCTCGACGCCCCACAGGTTCGGACCCGTGCCGTTGGCGCCGCCGTTATCGGCGTTGTGGCAGGACTTGCACTTGGCGAACACCGCTTCGCCCGCCTTGACGTCGGCGGTCGGCAGGACCGTGCCCCAATCGGGCGGCACGTCGGCTGCGGCGGCGTCGCCAGCCCCGGCCTCGGCCGCGACTTCGATGGCGTAGCCGGGCTTTTCCGGCGCCTTGGATGCGAAGATCCCGGAGGAGAGTTCGCGCAGGCCGACAATGGCCAGGCCCGTCGCCAGCACGGCGGCGGCGACTTTGTTGAACGTAAGGTCGCTCATAGTCCTAAAATCGGCCCTCTTCACGGCCGGCCGCCTGGGCCGGCGTCAGCGCGGGAATACCCGCCCCCTTATTGCGCCCGCGTCTCTTACACGCTACCGGCGCTCGCGCAACAAGCCAGTTGGTCGCCCCCGGGGTCCCATGCAACCGATCGTAATCATCCCCGCCAGATTGGCCGCCACACGCCTGCCAAACAAGCCTTTGGCCGATATCGAAGGCCTGCCGATGATCGTCCGCGTACTGCGCCAGGCCCAGGCGGCGGGGGTTGGGCCGGTGGCGGTGGCGGCAGGTGATTCGGCCATCGTCGAGGCGGTGGAGGCGGCTGGCGGCCGCGCCGTGCTCACCGATCCGGACCTGCCGTCGGGCTCGGACCGGATCATCGCCGCGCTCGCGGAACTGGATCCGGAAGGCCGCCATGACGTGGTGATCAACCTGCAAGGGGACATGCCTTTCGTCGAGGCCTCGGCCCTGGTCGACTGCGCCAGGTTGCTGGCCGACCACGCGGACTGCGACATCGCCACCATCGTGGAAATGGAAACCTCGCCTGCGGTCCGGACCAATCCGGATGCGGTCAAGGCGGTCCTGGCCCTGCAGCCGGACGGCCGCTCGGGACGGGCGCTGTATTTCACCCGCTCGACCCTCTATGGAGACGGGCCGGTCTGGCATCACCACGGCATCTACGCCTATCGCCGCGCAGCCCTGCTGCGTTTCGCAGCCGCCCCGCCCTCGCCGCTCGAGCGGCGCGAAAAGCTGGAGCAGCTGCGGGCCATGGAGCTGGGCATGACCATCTGGGCGGCGGTCGTCGACGCCACGCCGATCTCGGTCGACAATCCGGCGGATCTGGAACGCGCCCGGGCCCATGCCCGCGCGCTGGGGAGTACATGATGAGTCAGGGTCGTATCGCCTTCCAGGGAGAGCTGGGCGCCAATAGCCACGAGGCCTGCCTGGCCGCCTTCCCGGACATGACCCCGGTTCCGCATCCGACCTTCGAGGAGGCCTTCGAGGCCATCAAGACCGGCGACTGCCAGCTGGGCATGATCCCGGTGGAGAACTCCATCGCCGGCCGCGTCGCCGACGTGCACCACCTGTTGCCGAATTCCGGCCTGAAGATCATCGGCGAGCGGTTCAAGCCGATCCACTTCCAGCTGATGGCCAATCCGGGCGTGAAGCTGGAGGATGTCACCGTCGTCCAGTCCATGCCGATCGCTCTGGCCCAGTGCCGCAAGACCGTGCGCCGGCTGAAGCTGAAGACCGAGCCTGTGGGCGACACGGCGCTCGCCGCCCTGCTGCTGTCGCAGAAGCCGGACCCGCACCGCGCGGCGATTTCCCCCGCCTTGTCGGCCGAGCTCTATGGCCTGGAGATCCTGGCCCGGGACATCGAGGACGAGCACTCCAACACCACCCGCTTCCTGGTGATGACGGCCGATAAGACCCCGCCGGCCCCGGCCTTCACGGACCCTTGCATCACCAGCTTCACCTTCAAGGTCCGCAACCTGCCGGCCGCGCTCTACAAGGCGCTGGGCGGCTTCGCGACCAACGGGGTCAACATGACCAAGCTGGAGAGCTATATGGAGAACGGCGCCTTCACGGCGACCTTCTTCTATGCCGAGGTCGATGGCCGGCCCGAGGATCGCGGTCTGGCGCTCGCCTTCGAGGAACTGCAGTTCTTCTCCGAGAAGTTCGAGATTCTCGGCGTCTATCCCGCCGACCCCTTCCGGAGCCGCGTCTGATGCGCACGATCGAGATCGACGGAGCCGCCTGTACGACGGTCAAGGCGTTCTGCGCCGTGCTCAAGGACGAGATCCGCGCCCTGCCCGGGCATGGTGATTCGATCGAAGCCTTCGTCGATTCGATGATCTGGGGCGGGCTGAGCCAGCTGCCGCCGCCCTACCTCGTGCGGGTGCGCGGCCTGCACGGCGGCCCGATCGCCGCCTTCGTCAAGGAGCTGTCCGAATCCCTAGGCTATGCGCGGATGGAGCGCCGCGATCGCAAGGGCGAGGACATCGAGGTGATGGTCCAGCTGCGGCGGTAGCCTGCGTCAGGCGGCGTCCAGCGCGCGCAGAAGACTTTCCGCCGGCACGCCCCATTGGCGGTGCAGCTTGGCCATCATGGAGGGCGTAAGCGTCCGCCGGCCATTCAGGATTTCAGAGGCCCGCGACCGAGAGCCCAGGAGCTGGGCCAGATCGGTCTGGGTCATACCCCTGAGCTCCATGGCGAAGCGGATGGCGTCGAGCGCCTCAGCCGGCTCGATTGGCCAGCAGCGGCGCTCATAGGCTTCGATCAGATCCGACAGCACATCGAACCGATCCGCTTCGGCGCTGCCCGGGGAGGGTTGGGTCTCGAAATAGCGCGCGACCTCGGCCAGGGCCCAGTCGTAGTCGCGCTCATCGTGCAGGGCTCGTACGTCCATCACACCGTCTCCACGTCGATCCGGTCATAGTCCGCGTGCGTGCCGACGAACTTGATGAGCACGCGCCGATAGGCATAGGCCACATGCACGACCAACCGGTATTTGTTGCCCGCGATGTCGAAGACGACGCGATTGTCGGCGACGAAATCGACGGTCGCGCCGAACATCGCCTTGACCCCCGCCGGCCCCGTCCAGCTCGCCTGGTTGACGAGCCCGAACCATGACCGCAGCGGTCGCTCGGCTTGCGGATGCCGTGTCCAGAACTGGATTAGGGTCCGCTTGGCGATGATCTGCACGACACGCCACTAGCACGTTCCCGCTCGGGGAACAATTGAGTGTTCAGGCCGCCAGCAGACCGTCGTCGATCTCGCGGGCCCGGACGGCGGCGGGGCGGGCGCTGAGGCGGGCGGCGAAATCCTGGAATGCCGGACGTTGCGGAATTCCGCCCGTCTGCAGACCCCAGCCGATCAAACCCGACACATAGAGGTCGGCCGCGCTGAAACGGTCGCCCGCCAGGAACTCGCGGCCGGCGACGGCCTTCTCCAGGGTGTCCAGGGCCAGATCATAGTTGCCCCAGCCGACCATCCGCTCCTGGTCGGCAGCCGGGGCCACGCCCAGGGCCTTGTTGATCATGGCGCTCTCCATCGGAGCCGCAGCGAAGAACAGCCAGCGATAATAGTCGCCCCGCGCGGGCGAGGTGGGCGGAGGCGCCAGGCCCGCTGCAGGGAAGGCGTCCGCCAGATAGGCGCAGATCGCCGCGCCCTCGGTGACCACGGTCTCCCCATGACGCAGGGCCGGCACCTTGCCCATGGGATTGATCGCCAGATAGGCCGGCGCCTTCATGGTCGAGCCATAGTCGAGCTGCTCGGTGCGATAGGGCTCGCCCAGCTCCTCCAGCATCCAGCGGACCACGCGACCCCGGGACATCGGGTGGGTGTAGAAGACGAGTTCGTTCGACATGGCGGGGCTCCGTGGGGTGATGGAGCGACCTTAGCGGGTGCTGCTGACAGCAGTCTGTCAGCAGGATGAAGCTCCGATCAATGAAGTTCCGGCACGCAGAGATCGACGCCGGCTCGGCGACGTGTCAATGGAACAATGGGGGAACATCGATTATCTTATCCCAGTGACTCACAGACCCAAACGCGCCTTCGCCAGACGCATGCGCCAATCGCCGACGGCGCAGGAGGCGAGGCTTTGGTCCGTGTTGCGGGATCGACGGCTGGAAGACGTCAAGTTTCGCCGCCAGGTTCCGCTCGGGCCTTATGTCGTGGATTTCCTCTGTCCGCGACACAGGCTGATTGTCGAGGCGGATGGGCCGTTCCATGGGGATGACAGCGTCCGGGATCGCTGGCTGAACGCCCAAGGTTTCACCGTGATGCGGTTCTCCAACGACCAGATCGCGGCGTCCCGGCCGGAAGTTCTGAGCATGATCTGCGCCTGGATTGAAGCCAAGGCGCCGCTGAAGCGTTGGGATGAGGATTTCCCTTCTCCCCTTGCGGGAAAAGGTGGCGGCGAAGCCGACGGATGAGGGGTTTTGCTCCGCTATCCGTGTTTCCTTCGAGGCCCTCTCCGGAAAGGTTTGGGCGACCCCTCATCCGGCCCTTCGGGCCACCTTCTCCCGCAAGGGGAGAAGGAATGTCAGCCGCCCGCTCAGCTTTCCGCCCAGGCCTTGATCAGCTGGTGGGCGATGGCCATGGGCGGGGGGGCGAAGGTGGCGGGGACTTCGCCGGCCAGGAGGGCGCGGGCCTCCGCCTTGGTGAACCAGCGCACTTCCGACAGCTCGGTCTGGTCGGGGGTGGCGTCGTCGCTCTCGACCTGGGCGATCAGGCCGATCATCAGGGACGAGGGATAGGGCCAGGGTTGGGTCGAGTGATAGGCGACCGACGCGGTCTTCAGGCCAGCCTCTTCCTCGAGTTCACGGGCGCAGGCCTCCTCGATCGATTCGCCGGGTTCCAGGAAGCCGGCGAGCGCCGAGAACATGCCCTTGGGCCAGATCTCCTGGCGACCCAGCATGCAGCGGTCCTCGAAGACCGCCAGCATGATCACCACCGGGTCGGTGCGCGGGAAGTGTTCGACCTTGCAGGAGGGGCAGATGCGCTTCCAGCCGCCCTCGGCGGTCTCGGACGCTTCGCCGCAGGATGCGCAGAAGCGGTGGCGGCGTCGCCACTCGAACATCGCCTTGGCGGTGGCGACCATCGCCGCGTCAGTGGCCGGCAGGCGCAGGGCCACGCCGCGCAGGTCCTCGAACCGGCCGAGCCCGGCCAGCGGGCCCTCGCCCGGATCGGCGCCGCCCTCCAGGTCGACGGCGAAGATCGCGGTCTCCTTCCACAGTCCCAGGAACAGCAGGCGTTCAGCGCCGCCGGCCAGCTCCTCGACCAGGCGGGCCGGAAGATAGGCGATCTGCAGATCGCCATTGGCCGCCTTCTCGACGAAGGGCTTGCCGTTCCACAGGGCGATGCCGAGGGAGTCGGAGGAGGCGACCTGTTCGGCCAGCCATGTGGTGTCCCCGCGGCGCTCGCTGGCGCGGTTCAGGGGGTTGCCGGCGAAGGTGTTCTGGAAGGCTGTAAGAGGCATGCCCACAGTTCTAGATGAGCCCAAGCTTGCGCGCGACCCTCAAGCTCGCGATATAGGGGGCGGAGATCGGCGACGGGCGGACGCCTCGCCAACCCGGTCAGGTCCGGAAGGAAGCAGCCGTAACGAGTTTCGCTCCGGGTCGTTGTCCGGTCTCCACCCAGCTCCCCAATCACCGAGCCTCCAGTTCAGGCGCCCATGGCCGACGAAGATTTCCCGCCCTGGTCTGAAGCTGGCGACGCTGACGCCGGTCCGCCTGAGCCGCCGGAGCGCGATCCCGACACCGCCGACATGTTCGGGGCGCCGCCTGCGCCCAAGCCGTCCGCCCCGGTCGAACAGCCGTCGGCCGCCTACACCGTCATCGCCCGCAAGTACCGGCCGAGGTCCTTCGAGGACCTCTATGGCCAGGAGGCGATGGTGCGCACCCTGCGCAACGCCTTCTCCTCGGGCCGCATCGCGCACGCCTTCATGCTCACCGGGGTGCGGGGCGTCGGCAAGACCACCACGGCGCGCCTGCTGGCGCGCGCCCTGAATTACGAGACCGACGCCATCCACGCGCCCAGCCTGGATCTGCGTGAGGAGGGCCGGCACTGCCGCGCCATCATCGAGGGCCGGCACATGGATGTGCTGGAGCTGGACGCCGCCAGCCGCACCGGGGTGGCCGACATGCGCGAGCTGCTGGACGGGGTGCGCTACGCCCCCGTCGAGGCGCGCTACAAGGTCTATATCATCGACGAAGTGCACATGCTCTCCACCGGCGCCTTCAACGCGCTGCTCAAGACCCTGGAAGAGCCGCCGCCGCACGCCAAGTTCATCTTCGCCACCACCGAGATCCGCAAGGTGCCGGTGACCATCCTCTCCCGCTGCCAGCGCTTCGACCTGCGCCGCGTCGAGCCGGACGTCATCGTCAAGAGCCTGGAGATGATCTGCGGCAAGGAGAATGCGCTCGTCGAGGCCGAGGGGCTGATGCTGATCGCCCGCGCCGCCGAGGGCTCGATGCGCGACGCCCAGTCGATGCTCGACCAGGCCATCGTCCAGGGCGAGCCGGGCATGACCATTCCGGCGACCCTGATCCGCGACATGCTGGGCCTGGCCGACCGGGCCCAGACCATCGCCCTGTTCGAGCTGTTGATGCGCGGCGAGGCCGGCCCGGCCATCGAGACCTTCCGCACCCTCTATGGCTATGGCGCCGATCCGGGCCAGGTGATGCTCGACCTGCTCGATCACGCCCACGCCGCCTCTGTCGCCAAGGCGATCGGAGCCCAGGCCCTGATCATGCCCAAGGAACAGGCCGCGCGGCTGGCGGCGGTGGGGGCGGCGGTCTCGGCCGGCTCCCTGTCGCGGGTCTGGCAGATGCTGTTGAGGGGCCATGAGGAGGTGCGGCGCGCGCCAGACGCGGCGGCGGCCGTCGACATGGCCCTGATCCGTCTCGCCTACGCCGCCGACCTGCCGGGGCCCGAGGAGGCGCTGAAGCGGCTCCAGGCCGGAGACGGATCCCTTGGCGGCGGGTCTGGTCCTGGCGGTGGTGGAATGGGCGCGCCTTCCGGCGGTGGCGGCCAGATGTCCTCTGGCGGCGGGGTCACGGCCCAGGGCCGGATGATGGCCCCCCAGCCCCAGGCGGCCGAGGCCGTCCCCAATCTGCAGTCCTTCGCCGATGTCCTGGCCCTGATCGAGAAGAAGCGCGACATCGCGCTCCGCCTCGACGTCGAGCGCTATGTGCGGCCGGTCAGCTTCCGGCCCGGCGCCATCGAGTTCGAACCGGCCCCCGGCGCGCCGACCAACCTGGCGCAGCGCCTGGTCGCCAAGCTCAAGGAATGGACCGGCCAGCCCTGGCTGATCGCCGCCCAGGGCGGCGGCGGGGCCGAGAGCCAGTGGGAACGCCAGAAGCGCGAGGAGCGCGAGGTTCGGGGCCAGGTCGAGCAGGACCCCTTCGTGCTGGCGGTCATGCAGGCCTTTCCGGGCGCCGAGATCATCAGCATCCGCAACACCCCGATTCCGGAACCCTCGTCGGTCACCGACGCGCCGGAAGAGGATGAGGACTAGGAGCTTACGCCATGAAGGACCTCGGCGGCCTGATGAAGCAGGCGCAAGCGATGCAGCAGAAGCTGGCCGACGCCCAGGCGCGGTTGGCGGAGACCGTGGTCGAGGGGACCTCCGGCGGCGGCATGGTCAAGGTGACGCTCAAGGGGACAGGCGAGTTGTCGGGCGTCGAGATGGACGAGACTCTGTTGGCCCCCGGCGAGGGCGAGGTGCTGTCGGACCTGATCGTCGCCGCCCACGCCGACGCCAAGCGCAAGCTCGACGCCACCCAGGCTGAGCTGATGCGGGAAGCCGCCGGCCCCCTGGCCGGCATGGGCCTTCCTGGCCTGAAGTTCTGACTTGGCCGCATCCGCCGGCCCTGAGATTGAGCGGCTGATCAGCCTGCTCGCCAAGCTGCCGGGGCTGGGGCCCCGCTCGGCCCGGCGCTCCGCCCTGGCCCTGCTCAAGCGTCGCGACGCCCTGCTGCTGCCCCTCGCCGACGCCATGAGCCAGGCGGCGGCGCGGGTGAAGACCTGCTCGGTCTGCGGCTCGCTGGATACGCAAGACCCCTGCGCGATCTGTTCAGACCCCGCCCGGGACGCCTCGTTGATCTGTGTGGTCGAAGAGGTCGGCGCCCTGTGGGCCATGGAGCGGGCCAGCGCCTTTAGAGGCCGCTATCACGTGCTGGGCGGCCTGCTCTCGGCCCTGGACGGGGTCGGGCCGGACGCGCTGCGCATCGGCGCCCTGATCGGCCGGGCCAGCGACGGGGGGGTCCGGGAGGTGATCCTGGCCCTGCCGGCCACGGTCGACGGCCAGACCACCGCCCACTATCTGGCCGACAGCCTGGCGAAGGCCGAGGTCAGCGTCACCATGCTGGCGCGCGGCGTGCCGGTGGGCGGCGAACTCGACTGGCTCGACGACGGCACCATCGCCCAGGCCATGCGGGCGCGCCGCCCGGCCTAGGGTCTTGGGGGCTTCGCCACCCACACCAGACCCGACCAGCTATGGCCGTCATAGGTGCTGGTGAAGTCCCGGCTGGCGTCGCGGTCGAGGCCCAGCTTGCGCATCACCGCCTGGGAGCGATGGTTGGTGGCCTCTGTATAGCTGAGCACCTCGTCGAAGCCGCAGCGCGCGAAGCCGTCGGCGAGGCTGGCGCGGGCGGCCTCGGTGGCCAGGCCGGCGCCCCAGGCGCGGCGGGTCAGGCGCCAGCCGATCTCCACATTGGGCGCGCGGGGATGCCAGGCGTCGATCGGCATGATCCCGACATAGCCCAGAAAGACGCCGTCAGGGTCCGTCGCCACCCAGCGGGTGAAGCCCAGGCGGTCATGGGCGTCGCGGTAGCGGGCCATCTTGCGGGCGGCGGCCTCGCGGTCCACCGGCCCGCCGGCGTCGGCCTGCACCTCCGGGTCGGCCAGCATGGCGGCGAAGGCGTCGAGATCGTCGTCGCGCCAGGGCCGCAGGATCGTCCGTTCGGTGGTGATCATGGGGTCTCCAAGCTGTTCGCGGCAAGCTGGTAGCATGATGGGGGAGGGGATGCGCCCGCGCCCGACTCCGCGTAAAGAACGCACCATGAACGCCGAACTCGTCCTCGCCCTCGTGGGTCTTCTCGCCGCCGTCGCCGGTTTCGCCTGGGCCTTCATGGAACGCGGCCGCGCCAATCGGGCCGAGGCGCGGGCCTGGGGCCTGCAGGACGCCGCCGCCCGGGTGCGGCTGATGGAGGAGCAGGGGGCCAAGAACGCCGCCTATATCCAGGCCGATGCGGCCGCCGCCATCGCCGAGCAGGTGCTGAAGCGCGCCGACGAGACCTTCCACAACCGAGAACAGCTGGCCCAGGCCCGGCTCGAGGCCCAGCTGAAGCCGGTGGCCGAGACGCTGGCGAAGTTCCAGGAACAGGTCACAGCCGTCGAGAAATCCCGCGCCGAGGAGAACGGCGGGCTGAAGCAGCAGATCGCCGACCTGATGACCGCGTCCACCGCCACCCAGGCCGAGGCCCGCAAGCTGTCGGCCGCCCTGCGGCGTGGGGCCGGCGTCCAGGGGCGCTGGGGCGAGCAGACCCTGCGCAACGTGCTGGAGGCCGCCGGCCTCAACGCCCACTATGACTTCACCGAACAGACCTCCACCGACACGGAGGAGGGCCGCAGGCGGCCCGATGTGACCGTGCGCCTGCCGGGCGGAGCGGTGTTCGTCATCGACGCCAAGTGCTCGCTCAACGCCTTCCTGGAGGCCCAGGACGCCGTCGACGACGGGCTGCGGGAGGCGGCCTATGTCCGCCACGCCCAGAGCGTTCGGGCCCACATGATCGGCCTGTCGGCCAAGGCCTATTGGGACCAGTTCGCGGCCTCGCCGGACTTCGTGGCCATGTTCATTCCTGGCGACAGCTTCCTGGCCGCCGCTCTGGAGCGCGCGCCGGAGCTGATGACCGAGGCGATGGACAAGCGGGTCCTGGTGGTGACGCCCACCACCCTGTTCGCGCTCTGCAAGGCCGTGGTCTATGGCTGGCGGGTCGAGGAGCAGGCCAAGAACGCCCAGGAAATCGTCAAGCTGGGCCGCGAGCTCTACAAGCGGCTGTCGGTGATGGGCGGCCACGCGGCCTCGGTCGGCAAGGCGCTGGACGCCGCCGTCGGCCGCTACAACCAGTTCGTGGGCTCCATGGAGACCCAGGTCCTGACCCAGGCGCGGCGCTTCGAGGACCTCAAGGTCGACCACGAAGGCCGCGACATTCCCGAACTCACCCCCGTCGAGACCGGAGTGCGGTCCTTGTCCAAGCTGGCGGTCGAAGACGAGCCCCTGGGGCAGCCCGCCGCCTTGACGCTCAAGGGTCACTGACCTACCTGAAAAGCCATGGCTATTCGTGACATCCTCGTCGTCCCCGATCCGGTGCTGAAACAGGTCTCCCAACCCGTCGAGCGGGTGGATGACGACCTGCGCGCCCTGATGGATGACATGCTGGAGACCATGTACGATGCGCCCGGCATCGGCCTGGCGGCGATCCAGATCGGCGTCGCCAAACAGGTGATCGTCATGGACCTGGCCGGCCCGGACGAGCCCAAGCAGCCGCGCTACTTCGTCAATCCGCAGATCCTGACGACCTCGGACGACACGCTGCCCTATGAAGAGGGCTGCCTCTCGGTGCCGGACATCTATGACGAGGTCGAGCGCCCGTCGAAGGTGACGCTGAAGTACCTGAACTATCAGGGCGAGGAAGTGGTCGAGGAGGCCGAGGGCCTCTACGCCGTCTGCATCCAGCACGAGATGGACCACCTCAAGGGCGTGCTGTTCATCGACTATCTCTCGCGCCTGAAGCGCGACCGCGCGGTCGCCAAGGTCAAGAAGCAGGCCCGCGCGGCCTGACGCCCGCCCCGCGCGCGGGGCGGAGTCGCCTTAACCCCTGAACGGCTTCAGCACCACGTCGACCCGGCGGTTCTGCGCCCGGCCCTCGGGGGTGGCGTTGGAGGCGATGGGGTCGGCCTCGCCGCGGCCTGCCACATAGAGCCGGTCGCGCAACACGCGGCGTTGCACCAGATAGCCGGCGACCGAGGCCGCGCGACGTTCCGACAGCGCCTGATTGTAGTCCGCCGCCCCGCTGGAATCGGCATGGCCGACCACGTCGATCATGGTCTGGGGATACTGGTTCAGGGTGTCGGCCACCTGGTCCAGGGTGCCGTAGAAGCGCGGCTGAATGTCGGACTGGTCGACCGGGAAGGTGACGTCCGACGGCATGTTCAGGACGATGTTGTCGCCATCTCGGGTGATGCTGACGCCGGACCCGGCCAGCTGGGCGCGGAGCTGGGTCTGTTGGCGGTCCATGTAGTTGCCGACCGCCCCACCCGCCAGGGCGCCGACGCCGGCGCCGATCAGGGCGTTAGTCCGGCCCTGCTCGCCACTGTTGGTGTTGGTCAGATAGCCCAGCAGGGCGCCGGCCGCAGCGCCGGTCAGAACCCCCGTGCCGGTGTTGTTGCGCACCGTCTGGCCCGTATAGGGATCGACGGTGGTGCAGGCGCCGAGCGCCAGGGCGCCGATGAGGCTGATCAGGATCGTGCGGGACAAAAGGGTCGCTCCAGGTTGGCTGCTGAAACGCGCGCGCCGTGGAGTCGTTCCGGTGGAGCTCGCATGCCGCCGGCGGCTAGCAGGGACGAGCCACTCCGGGAAACACGGTTTCCCCGGGCATGCTCGCCCCGATCGGACCCCCCAGCCCGATCCCGGCTCGCCGACCTTCGTGAGGGGTCGGGTCGTCGCCGGTCGCCGTCGTCGCCTGCGGCGACGCCCGTCCCGGAATGCGCCGGTGGTGGAACCGGGCTCCGCGACGAGGGTCCTTCTCAGCCGTGGCGTAGCGTCCGGTCTTGGGTTCCGGGCGTGTCCGCAGCTGGGTCTGTCAAAGCTGAACCGTCCCGGCGGGTAGCATCGAACCGCCGCCGTCGGCATGGCCATTTCTGGTACGGTAGGGCATAGGCCTGCCTCGAAACCCACATTGAGCAGGTGGGCCGCAGTGAGGCCTAGCGTGAACCGTTCGCAGCATGAGACGCAGACCTACAGCAAGGCCGAACCCTTCGAGGCACGCCTCGACGCCCTCCCCGCGCATCCTCGGTTCGAGGAGGCCATGCGCTATTCGGTGCGCGCCGCCCTGGATTATTTCCACGAGAACCCGGTCCTGCATCGCAACATCAAGGACGTCGGCCGGCTGATCCTTGGGGTGGTGGCCCTGTCCATGGACGCTACGGGCGGCCTGACCCATAGGCGACTGCGGGCCCTGTCGGGCCGGACCGGGGTGATCAGCGCCGGCACGGCGACCGCCGTGCTCTTCCGCATGCGAACCATCGGCTATGTCACCCGCGACGAGGCGGGCGGCGGCGGGCTCGCACGCCGCTATCGGCCGACCCCGGACATGACCCAGGCGTTCCGCGAGCGCATGCAGATCGAGCTGGACGCCGCCGCCATCCTGTTCCCGCACGTGGCGCCGGTGCGCGACCGGTTCGGCGAGCCGGACATGTTCCGTGCGGTGTTCAAGGTGCTGGGGGAAGAATCCATCAAGGCGGCGCGGGACCCGCGCGGCGACCTCGACGCCTTGAACCGCCTGGGCACCCGTTCGGCCGGGGTGCTGGTGCTATACGATCTGCTGAACGCCGCCGACGTCGCCGGCGGCGGGCGGGGTCCGCTCGGTGCGCCGATCGAACTGGAGGTGTCGGTCTCGGCCTTGGCCCGCAAGTACGAGATTTCCCGCAGCCACGTGCTCAGCCTGCTGCGCGACCTGGAGGCCGCCGACTTCATCGCGCGGGTCGGCCGGGAGGGCCGCTGGGCCCTGCGCCCGGCCCTGCGGCCGACGCTGGAGACCTTCTTCGGGGTGATCTATCTGGGCATGGCCCACGTGGCCCTGGAGGCCGCGCGGGACGTCGGCCTGGGCTAGACCAACCGCCTATTTGGGCGTGGTGGCGTGCTTGTCGAGATCGGCCTTGGCGTCGGCGGCGCCTTGCTTCAATTCGGCGCCGGCCTTGGACACGGCGACCTTGGCGTCGCCGGCCGCGTCCTTGGCCGCGTCACCGGCGTCCTGGGCGGCGCCCTTCATGTCGGCGCCGACCGCCTTGACCTCAGGGCTCTGAGCCACGTTCTTGGCCTCGGCGGCGGTCTTGTCGGCGGCGGCCTGGACATCGGCCTGGTCGGACTTGGAACAGGCGCCCAGCGTCAGGGCGCAGGCGGCGAGGGCGAGGATCAGGGGCTTGGTCAGCATGGCTTGGACTCCGGTTCGAGCCCGCCATGAACGGTCCTGCCGCGCTGAAGGTTCCTTATTGGCCTCACCCCGGCTAAACCCCCGCCCATGCGCCTCGCCTTTCTGGGAACCCCCGACTTCGCCGTCACCTGCCTGGCCGCCCTGGTCGAGGCGGGACACGAGATCGCGGCGGTCTATTCGCAGCCTCCGGCGCCCCGGGGCCGGGGTCATGACCTGAAGCCCTCGGCCGTCCACGCCTTCGCCGCCGCGCGGGGGATTGAGGTCCGCAACCCGGTCTCCATGCGCGACCCTGCCGAGATCGCCGCCTTTCAGGCCTTGAAACTCGACGCCGCCGTGGTGGTGGCCTTTGGCCAGATCCTGCCGGCCGCGGTGCTGGACGCGCCCCGGCTGGGATCGTTCAACCTGCACGCCTCGCTGCTGCCGCGCTGGCGGGGCGCGGCCCCGATCCAGCGGGCGATCATGGCGGGCGACCCGGTCACCGGGGTCCAGGTCATGCGCATGACCGAGGGCCTGGACGAGGGGCCGGTCCTGGCCTCGACCACCCTGCGCATCGACGCCCTGGACACGGCCGGCAGCCTGCACGATCGCCTGGCGGTCGCCGGCGCCGCCCTGCTGGCGGAGACCCTGGTCGAGATCGCGGCCGGCCGCGCCGCCGCCGCCCCCCAGGCTGCGGACGGGGCCACCTACGCCAAGAAGATCCGCCCCAAGGAGGCGCGGCTGAACTGGACCAGGCCGGCGGCCGAAGTCGACGGCAAGATCCGCGGCCTGTCGCCTTTCCCCGGCGCCTGGTTTGAACTCCTGGGCGACAAGGGGCCGATCCGGGTCAAGGCGCTGCTATCCCGGGTCGAGGGCGGTCACGGCGCGCCCGGGACCGTGCTCGACGACCAGTTGCTGATCGCCTGTGGCGACGGCGCGGTACGGCTGCTGAAGGTGCAGCGCGAGGGCAAGGGGCCGCAGGAGGCCGAGGTCTTCCTGCGCGGCTTCCCCCTGGCGGCCGGCCTCGTGCTCAGCTGACATGCCCCGCTACCGCCTGACCCTCGAATATGATGGCCGGCCCTATAAGGGCTTCCAGGCCCAGGGCGACCTGCCGACCGTGCAGGGCAGCCTCGAGCGCGCCGTCCTGGCCTTCAGCGGTGAAGCTGTCCGGCTGCAGGCGGCCGGCCGCACCGACACCGGCGTCCACGCCACCGGCCAGGTGGCCCACATCGACCTCGCAAAGGACTGGAAGCCTGAGGTGGTGCGCAATGCGCTGAACGCCCATCTGGTCCCGGAACCGATCGCCGTGCTGGAGGTCGAGATCGGCGTCGGCGACTGGCACTCGCGGTTCTCGGCGACCGAGCGGCGCTATCTCTACCGCATCCTCAACCGTCCGGCCCGGGCCGCCCTGGACTTCGGCCGGGTCTGGCATGCGCGCAAGCCGCTGGACGCCGAGGCCATGCACTCAGCCGCCCAGGTCCTCGTCGGCCACCACGACTTCACCACCTTCCGCGACCTGCAGTGCCAGGCCAAGTCGCCGTTCAAGACCATGGACCTGGCCCGGGTCAGCCGGGTCGGCGAGGAGGTGCATCTGGAGTTCGCCTCGCGCTCCTTCCTGCACCGCCAGGTCCGCTCCATGACCGGCACCCTGGCCGAGGTGGGGATCGGGCGCTGGACGGCGGGAGACGTGAAGGCCGCGCTGGAGGCGCGCGACCGCCGGGCCTGCGGGCCGGTGGCGCCGGCCGACGGCCTCTATCTCACCGGCGTCAGCTATGAGGCCGCGAAGGTCTCGAAATAGCGGGCGATCAGCCGCTCATAGACCGCCTGCAACTGGTGGATCTCGGCCACCGGCGCGCGCTCGTCGACTGAGTGCATGGTCTTGCCGACCAGGCCCAGCTCGACCACCGGGCACAGGGCGCGGATAAAGCGGGCGTCGGAGGTGCCGCCGGTGGTCGACAGGTCCGGGGCCGCGCCGGCCACGTCCTTGACCGCGTCGGAGACCAGGGCGGTGAACGGCCCCTGCTCGGTCAGGAAGGCCTCACCGCTGATGGCGGGGGCGAGGGTGATCGCGCCGGGGAAGCCTTCCGCCGCCTTGTCCGCCTCGGCCTGGATCCAGGCGGCGAGGTCCTGGCCCCTGTGGGCCGGGTTGAAGCGGATGTTCAGCCGGGCCCGCGCCGTGGCGGGGATCAGGTTGGTGGTCGGATTGCCGACATCGATGGTGGTGACCTCGAGGTTCGAGGGCTGGAAGTCGGTGTAGCCTTCGTCCAGCACGCGGGCCTGCAGCGCGGCCAGCAGCCTGATCAGCACCGGGACCGGATTGGCCGCGCGGTGCGGATAGGCGACGTGGCCCTGGACGCCGTCGACCTTGATCTCGACATTGATCGAGCCGCGCCGGCCGATCTTGACCATGTCGCCGAAGGTCTCGGCGCTGGTCGGCTCGCCGACGATGCAGTGGTCCAGGATCTCGCCCTCGGCGGCCAGGGCCTCGACCACCAGCTTGGTGCCGTGGGTGGCCACACCCTCCTCGTCGCCGGTGATCAGGAAGGACAGCGAGCCCTTGACGTGGCCGGCGGCGATCGCCCGGGCCGAGGCGGCGGCGAAGGCGGCCACGGCGCTCTTCATGTCCACGGCCCCGCGCCCGATCAGCACTCCGTCGACGATCTCGGCGGCGAAGGCCTCGCGGGTCCAGGCGGCGGCGTCGCCCACCGGCACCACGTCGGTATGGCCGGCGAAACAGAGGTTGGGCCGGGCGGTCCCGAAGCGGGCATAGAGGTTCTCGATCTCGCCGAACCTCATCCGCCGACAGGCGAAGCCGAGACCGCTCAGGGTGCGTTCCACCAGGTCCATGGCCCCGGCGTCGGCCGGGGTCACCGAGGGGCGGCGGATCAGGTCCTGGGTCAGGGCGACGGGATCGAGTTCGGACATGGGCAAGCTGGTAGCCTCAGGCCGGGGTTCGGGCAATGGCGAAGGCCCCGGCTTCACGCTAAGCACGGGGTCAGTCCCAGGAGCGCCCCATGCCCAAGATCTATCCCGTCGCCGCCCCGACCCAGAGCGGCAGCGCCTATCCGGCGCCCTTCGACGCCATGTGCCAGGGCCGCACGCGCTGGCGGCTGGGGGACGCGGCGGGCCTGACCCAGTTCGGCGTCAACATGATGCGGCTGGCGCCCGGCCAATGGTCCAGCCAGCGTCACTGGCATTCGGACGAGGATGAGTTCGTCTTCGTGCTGGAGGGCGAGGTGGTGCTGGTCACCGAGCTCGGCGAGGAGACCCTGGGTCCCGGCGAGTGTGCGGGCTTCCCGGCCGGCGAGCCGGACGGCCACCATCTGCAGAACCGCACGGACCGCGACGTCCTGCTGCTGGAGGTGGGGTCGCGCCTGCCGGAGACCGACGCCACCTACTATCCCGACATCGACCTCACCTGGCCGGCCGGCGGCCAGGCCTATGAGCGCAAGGACGGCAGCCGGTTCGAAGAGTAGCGGTCAGTCCCGCAGCAGTTCGTTGATCGAGGTCTTGGACCGTGTGCGGGCGTCGACGGTCTTCATGATCACCGCGCAATAGGTCGACGGCATGCCCTCGTGCGGGCTCGGGCGCGAGCCGGACATGATCACCGAATAGGGCGGCACCTCGCCGGTGGTCACCTGGCCGGTGCGGCGGTCGATGATCGGTGTGGTGGAGGTCAGGTAGACGCCCATCGACAGCACCGAGCCTTCGCGGACGATCACGCCCTCGGCGACCTCCGAGCGGGCGCCGATGAAGCAGTTGTCCTCGATGATGGTCGGGTTGGCCTGGAGGGGCTCCAGCACCCCGCCGATGCCGGCGCCGCCGGACAGGTGGACGTTCTTGCCGATCTGGGCGCAGGAGCCGACCGTGGCCCAGGTGTCGACCATGGTCCCCTCATCCACATAGGCGCCGATATTGACGAAGGACGGGGTCAGGATCGCGCCCTTGGCGATGAAGGCCCCGTGGCGCACGACGCAGCCGGGCACGGCGCGGAAGCCGGCGGCCTCGAAGCGGGCGGCGTCCCAGCCGGTGAACTTCGACGGCACCTTGTCCCAGTAGGGTCCGGGCGGCGGAGCCTCGATCAACTGGTTGGCGTTGAGGCGGAAGGACAACAGGATCGCCTGCTTGGCCCACTGATGGGTGACCCAGGTCCCGTCGTCCTCGCGGCTGGCCACGCGCAGCGTCCCGGCGTCCAGGCGGTTCAGGGTCTCCTCGACGGCCTCGCGCACCGCGCCCTGGGTTCCGGTGTTGATTGCGTCGCGGTCTTCCCAGGCGGCTTCGATGACGGACTTCAGATCGGCGGACATCAGGCGGCTTCCTTGAGGCGCGCGCCGGCCAGGAAGGGCGCGAGCTTGTGGGTGCGGTGGTGGACAAAGGGGGCGGTGGAGGCCCGGGCGTGCGCGCCCACCAGGACCGTGGTCATGCCCAGGTCGAAGGCCGGCTTCAGATTGCGCTCGGAGTCCTCGAAGAAGGCGGTCGTGGCGGGATCCATGTCGTGGGCGGCGATCATCCGCGCGAACCCGACCGGGTCGGGCTTGGGGGCGAAGCCGAAGGAGTGGATGTGGAACACCTCGTCGAACAGGTGGTCGAGCTTCAGGTGGTCCAGGACACGGACGGCGTGGATCTCATCGGCGTTGGTGAAGATCAGCCGGCGGCCGGGCAGGCGCTCCAGCGCCGCCAAAAGGCCGGCGTCGTGGGCCAGCACGTCCAGGGGCAGGTCATGGAACAGGGCGTGGAAATCGGCCGGGGCCACGCCATGGTGCTTCATCAGCCCGCCCAGGGTCAGGCCGTGTTCGGCCAGATAGGTCTTCTGCAGGGCGAAGGCCTCGTCGCGGGGAAGGCCCGCGACCTTCATGACGAAGTCAGTCATCCGCCGCTCGACATCGCCCATGAACCCGCTCTCGGCCGGATAGAGGGTGTTGTCGAGGTCGAACAGCCAGGTGTCGATATGGGCGAGGTCGGCGTTCATTGGGTGATGAGCGTGCCCGACCCGTGCTCGGTGAACAACTCGACCAGCATGGCGTGGGGGCGGCGGCCGTCGAGGATGGCCACGGCCTCGACCCCGGATTCCACCGCGGCGATGGCGGTCTCCAGCTTGGGAATCATGCCGCCGGAGGCGACGCCGCTGGCGATGGCGGCGCGGGCCTCGGCGACGCTCATCTGGCGGATCAGTTCGCCGTCCGCGCCCAGCACGCCCGCCACGTCGGTGAGCAGCAGCATGCGCTTGGCGCGCAGGGCGCCGGCCAGGGCGCCGGCCACGGTGTCGGCGTTGATGTTGAAGGTCTGACCTTCCTTGGAGACGCCGATCGGGGCGATCACCGGGATATAGTCATGGTCGGCGTGGATCAGCCCCTGGATCAGCTGGGGATCGATCCGGGTGGGCTCGCCCACGAAGCCCAGGTCGACGACCTGTTCGATCTGGCTGTCGGGGTCCTTGCGCGTGCGCACGGCGCGCTCGACGGTGATCAGCCGGGCGTCCTTGCCCGACAGGCCCACGCCGCGCACATCGGCCTCGGCGCCGGCCAGAGTGATCCAGTTGGCGATCTCCTTGTTGATGGCGCCCGACAGCACCATCTCGGCGACCTCCATGGTGGCCTCGTCGGTCACCCGCAGCCCGTCGATGAAGGTCGACTTGACGCCGGCCTTGTCGAGCATGCGCGAGATCTGCGGACCGCCGCCATGCACCACGACGGGGTGCAGGCCGAGCAGCTTCAGGAGGACGGAGTCGGCCGCGAACAGCTTGGCGGTCGCCTCCTGGCCCATGGCGTGGCCGCCATATTTGATGACCACGATCTCGCGGTCATACTGCTGGATATAGGGCAGGGCCTCGGCCAGGGTCTTGGCGGTCGCCCATCCCTTGTCTTCGAGGTTGGCCTTGTCTTCGAGGTTGGCCTTATCCTCGAGGTTGGCCTCGTCCTGGGGCGTGTCGGTCAAGGTGGCGGCTCCGTCCGGTCGGAGGGCTCCGATAGCGGACGGATGCGCCCCTGTCACCTGATGCGATCCCCTCGCGCCTCGACGCGGGCCAAAGCCGTGCTAGCTTCCGCCCCCTTGCTATCCAGTTCCGAGAGACACCATGCGCCTGACCGCCCTTTTCGCCACCGCCGCCCTCGTCGCCCTGACCGCCTTTGGGGCGCAGGCCAAGACCGTCGCGGTCAGCGCCGACAAGCTGGTCGACGTGGTCACCGGCAAGGAGGCCGACAAGCCGCTGGTGATCATCACCGACGGCCGGATCACCGCCGTGGGCCATCAGGGCGACCAGGTCCCGGTCGGCGCCGAGCTGGTCAATCTGCCCGGCGTGACCCTGCTGCCCGGCCTGATCGACATGCACACCCACATCACCTCCTCGCCCCTGTTCAGCGGCTATAATTCACTGCTGTTCACCGACAGCTTCTGGCCGGTGCTCTCGACCGCGAACGCCAAGGTCACCCTGGAGGCGGGCTTCACGACCATCCGCAATGTCGGCTCCGACAATTATGACGATGTCGGCCTGCGCCAGGCGATCGAGGCCGGCTTCGTCGAGGGCCCGCGCATCGTCACCGCCACCTACGCCATCGGCTCGACGGGCGGCCACTGCGACTCGACCTTCTTCCCGCCCTCGATGAACCAAAGGGGTCCGGCGGTGATCGACAGCCCTGACGAGGGCCGCAAGATGGTCCGCCAGCTGCACAAGTACGGCGCCCAGGTCATCAAGATCTGCGCGACCGGCGGGGTGTTCAGCCACGGCGACACCCCCGGCGCCCAGCAGCTGACCCTGGAGGAGATCAAGGCCATCGTCGACGAGGCCCATGCCACGGGCCTGAAGGTCGCCGCCCACGCCCACGGGGCCTCGGGCATCAAGGCGGCCATCCTGGGCGGGGTCGACACCATCGAGCACGCCAGCCTGGTGGATGACGAGGGCATCAAGCTCGCCGTCCAGAAGGGCGCCTATTTCGGCATGGACATCTACAACACCGACTACACCCAGGCCGAGGGCAAGAAGAACGGCGTGCTGGAAGAGAACATGCAGAAGGACCGGGATATCGGCCTGATCCAGCGGCAGAACTATCAGAAGGCGCTGAAGGCCGGGGTGAAGATGATCTTCTCCACCGACGCCGGGGTCTATCCGCACGGCGACAACGCCAGGCAGCTGGCGACCATGGTCCAGTGGGGCGCGACCCCGCTGCAGGCCATCCAGTCGGCGACGGTCACCTCCAGCCAGGCCCTGGGCCAGGAGAAGGACGTGGGCCAGGTGGCTGCGGGCTTCTATGGCGATCTGGTGGGCGTGAAGGGCGACCCGCTGGCCGACGTCACCCTGCTGCAGCACCCGGTCTTCGTGATGAAGGGCGGGGATGTGGTGGTGAGCAAGTAGCGGATGAATCCGCCCCTTCTTCCGCATGGGAGAAGGGGCGCTTTAGATCACAGCGTCCGGGCGACGACTTCCTTCATGATCTCCGATGTGCCGCCGTAGATGCGCTGCACCCGGGCGTCGCGCCACAGGCGGGCGATGGGGTACTCGTTCATGTAGCCGGCCCCGCCGTGCAGCTGCAGGGCGGCGTCGCAGACCTCCCATTGCAGCTCGGTGTGGAACAGCTTGGCGGCCGAGGCCTCGGCGGCGGTCAGCTCGCCCTTCAGGTGGCGGGCCAGGCACCAGTCGACATGGGCCCAGCCGGCCTGCAGCTTGGCCTTCAGCGCGCCCAGGGTGAAGCGGGTGTTCTGGAAGTCGAAGATGGTCTGCTTGAAGGCCTTGCGGTCCTTGGTGAACTTCACCGCCTCGTCGAAAGCCCGCTGGGCGCCGGCCTGGGCGGCGAGCGCGATCTGCAGGCGCTCCTGGGGCAGCTGGCTCATCAGATAGATGAAGCCCTTGTTCTCCTCGCCCAGGCAGTTGGTGATCGGCACGCGGACGTCCTCGAAGAACAGTTCCGAGGTGTCGGCGGAGTTCTGGCCGATCTTGTCGAGGTTGCGCCCGCGCTTGAAGCCGGCCCGCTCGGCCTCCACCAGGATCAGGGAGGTGCCCTTGGCGCCCTTGTCCGGGTCGGTCTTGGCGACCACGATGATCAGGTCGGCGTTCTGGCCATTGGTGATGTAGGTCTTGGAGCCGGAGATCACATAGTGGTTGCCGTCGCGCTTGGCGGTGGTGCGTACGCCCTGCAGGTCTGAGCCGGCGCCCGGCTCGGTCATGGCGATGGCGGTGATCACCTCGCCGGAGACCATGCCCGGCAGCCACTTCTTCTTCTGCTCTTCCGAGCCGTAATTGATGATGTAGTCGACGACGATGTCGGACTGGAGGGTGATGCCGGCGCTGGAGCCGGCATAGGTCAGCTCTTCGCCGATGATGGCGTTGTAGCGGTAGTCCAGGCCCAGGCCGCCATATTCGGCCGGCACCTGCGGGCAGAGGATGCCGGCCTCGCCGCAGGCCAGCCAGAAGGCGCGGTCGATGACGCCTTCCTCTTCCCAGCGGTCGAGATGGGGGATCAGGGCCTTGTCGTAGAACTTCCGGACCTGGTCGCGGAACAGTTCCATGTCGGCGTCATAGACGATGCGGCCATTGGTCTGAAGCATGGGGGCTCTCTGATCGAAGGGAATGCCTCGCGATCTAGCGCCCTACCGCAGCGTCAGGCCAGAGGTGGCTCGTTCTTGTCCGCCAGGTCGATCTCGCAGGCCTGGGCGATCTCGGCGCGCAGCTCCGGCAGGCCGAGGCCTTTCTCGGAGGAGGTGGCCAGCACGCGGGGAAAGGCGGCCGGGCGCTTGGCGATGGCGGCCTCGGTGCGGGCGGTGACGGCCGCGACCTCGTGCGGCTTCATCTTGTCCGACTTGGTCAAGATGATCTGATAGGAGACGGCGGCCTTGTCGAAGGCGTCCATCGGCTCCTTGTCCACGTCCTTCAGGCCGTGGCGGGCGTCGATCAGGAGATAGGCGCGCTTGAGGTTCGGCCGGCCCCGCAGATAGTCGCGGCCCAGATTCTGGAACTTCTTGACTACGCCCTTGGAGGCCTTGGCCCAGCCATAGCCCGGCAGGTCGACCAGGCGCAGGCGGTCGTCGAGTACGAAGAAGTTCACCTCGCGGGTGCGGCCCGGCTCGTTGGAGGCGCGCGCCAGCCGGTGGTGGCCGACGAGCGCATTGATCAGCGAGGACTTGCCGACATTGGACCGGCCGGCGAAGGCCACTTCCGGCAGGTCCGGCGCCGGCAGGCCGTCAATGGCCACCGCCCCCATCATGAAGCTCGCGGTCCGGGCGAACAGAATCCGCGCGGTTTCCAGCTGCTCTTCGCTGAACAGGGGGTCGGCGGGGGCGGTCAACTGGCGGCCAGGGGCTTGCCGGTGACCCGGGCGATGATCCGGTCGATCGGGTTGTCGACCTTGAAGCGGCGCATGATCACGTACTGCTGCAGGATCGTGAGCAGGTTGCTCCAGGTGTAATAGATCAACAGGCCGACGGCCATTTGCGACAGCACGAAGGTGAAGACGATGGGCATCATCTGCATCATCTTCTGCTGGGTCGGATCGGGGGCGGGCGGGCTCATGGCCATGGTCAGCCACTGGAACAGTCCATAGAGCAGCGGCCAGACGCCGATATGCAGGCTGCCGGCCAGGAAGGTCCCGATCATCGGCGCGGTGGACGGATCCCAGGGGATCAGGCCGAACAGGTTCAGCACGGTCGAGGGATCGCGCGAGGACAGGTCCTGGACCCAGCCGAAGAACGGCGCGTGCCGCATCTCGATGGCCACGTTCAGCACCTTGAACAGGGCCAGGAAGACCGGGATGGTCGCCAGCATGGGCAGGCAGCCCAGCAGCGGATTGATCTTCTCGCGCTGATAGAGCGCCATCAACTCCTGCTGCTGCTTGGCCGGATCGTCCTTGAACTTGGTCCGCAGGGCCTCGGTCTCGGGCTGGATCTTCTTCATCTTCGTCATGGATTCGAAGCTGAGATTGGCCGGGTAGAAGAAGGCCACCTTGACCACGACGGTGAGCGCCAGGATGGCCAGGCCGAAGTTGTGGAACAGGGCGTTGAACTGCTCCAGCATCCAGAAGATCGGCTTGGTGAAGAAGTAGAGCGTGCCCCAGTCCACGGCGTCGGTGAAGCGCGGGATCTTCAGGTCGGTCTGATAGGCCTTGAGCACCGGCACGGTCTTGGCGCCGGCGAACATGTGGCTGACGTGGCTGACGGTCTGGCCGGGCGCGATGGTGTGCGACTGGGCGACGAAGTTGGATTCATAGATGTCGACGCCGCCGGCCTGGGTGACGCGGAAGGCGGAATGGACGTTCTCGCCCTGGTCGGGGACCACGGCCGCCAGCCAGTACTTGTCGGTGATGCCCAGCCAGCCGCCATTGGAGGAGAAGTCCTTCTCCCCGTCCTTCTTCCAGGCCTTGTACTTGAACATGCGCAGCGCGCCGTCGAGCACGCCGACCGCGCCCTCGTGGGCGGTGGAGCGATTGACGTCGACCGGCACGCCCTGGCGCTGGACCGAGGCGTAGGGGGCCAGCGTCACGCCCTGGGCGCCATTGTTGGCGACGGTGTCGGTCACGGTGAACATGAACTTGTCGTCGACGGCGATCTGGCGGCTGAACACCAGGCCCTGGCCATTGTCATAGCGCAGGGTCAGGGGCTGGCCGGGGGCGAGCTTGCTTCCCTCGGCCACGGTCCAGACCGTGTCGGGAGTGGGCAGTCCGGGCAGATTGGCGCCGGCCCAGCCGAACTCGGCGAACCAGGCGTGCTCGGCGCCTTCAGGGCGCAGCAACTCCACGGCCGGCGACTTCGGGTCGACGGTCTGGCGGTAGCCCTTGAGATAGAGGTCGTCGATGCGCGCGCCCTTGAGCGCCACCGAGCCATAGACCGCAGGCGTGTCGATCGCGACCCGGGGGCTCTTGGCCGCGGCCTGATCGCGGGGCAGGTAGGTCGCCTTCTGAATCGCGGACGCCGCGCCCGGAACCGTCTGGACCTGGTCGCCGCCCCGGGCCTTCAGCTCGGCTTCCCGCCGCTTGGCCTGGGGGCCCATGACGAAGACCTGGTAGGCCATCAGCAGGATGACGGCGCACACGACGAAGATGATCGTGTTGCGATTGGATTGATCGGGCATCAGGCGCCAGCTCGAACTGTGGGGGAAGGGGCGCGGGCAGACGCGCGGACGGGGGTATCGCTATCGAGGGCGAGGCTTAACAGCGCGCTTTTCACATCGTCAAGCAAACGGTCCCACGGCCGGGTGGGCGCACCGCCCCGGGCGATCAGAACATAGTCATGTCCTGGGCGCGCGAGGACCGGAATCAACAGCCGGGCCGCCTCGCGCATGCGCCGCTTGGCGCGGTTGCGGATCACTGATCCGCCGACCTTCTTGGTCGCCGTGAATCCCACCCGCACAACCGGACTGTCGTCGGCCCGATCACGGGCCTGGAGGACGACAGCGCCTCGGGCGCAAGACGGCGCCTTGGCCGCAGCCAGAAACTCCGGCCGCGTCTTCATGCGTTCGATGGGAAAGCTGGGGTCCGTCATGCGGACACCCTAAGACCGAACGGTCTTAGGCGGTCAGGCGCTTGCGGCCCTTGGCGCGGCGACGCTGGACCACCTTGATGCCATTCTTGGTGGCCATGCGCGCGCGGAAGCCGTGACGGCGCTTGCGCACGAGTCGCGACGGCTGGAATGTCCGCTTCACGTTGATGACTCCGGTCTCGAAAACGAGGGGGGTGGATAGGGGAAAGCTTGGGGTCCGTCAATCCCTAAGCCAGGGTCAAAACGACAGGGCCGCGAGATGTGGCCACCAGGGTGTGCTCGTACTGCACCGTGGGCTGGCCGCCGGGGGGCGTGAGTGTCCAGCCGTCGTCGGTGAGTTCCTCGACCCAGTCGGCGCCCAGGGACAGGAAGGGCTCGATGGTGAAGACCAGGCCCTCGTGAATGCGCCGCGCGTCCTTGGGTTCATACCAGGTGGGGATCTCGCCTGGGTCTTCGTGCAGGGACGACCCTACGCCGTGGCTGGCGAGGTTGCGGATCAGCGAATAGCCGTTCTTGCGCGCGAACCCCTCGATGGAGCGGCCGATCTCATTCAGCCGGCCGCCGGCCTTCACGGAACGGATGCCGGTCCACATGGCGCGGCGGCCGTCGCGACACAGGCGCTCGACCCTGGGCTTCACGGGCGGCACCGCGAAGCTCGCCCCGGTGTCGCCGAAGAAGCCGTCGATCTCGGCGGAGACGTCGATATTGATCAGGTCGCCGGCCTTGACCACCGCGTCGCCGGGAATGCCGTGGGCCACGTCAGGGCCGATCGAGATGCAGGTCGCGCCGGGAAAGCCGTAGGAGAGCTCAGGAGCCGACCTGGCGCCCTCGCGCTCCAACAGCGCCCGACCCAGCTGGTCGAGCTCCCGCGTGGTCATGCCGGGCTCCAGGGCCGCGCCCATGGCCGTCAGGGTCTGGGCGACCACCTGGCCCACCCTGCGGAGCTTCTCGAGCTCGTCCTCGTGGGTGATGGTCATGCTGGGCTCCGCTTAAAGATCCGGCCGGATGATGGTCTTGCCGACCACCTTGCGCTCGGAAAGGGTGTCGAAGGCGGCCTGCCAGTCGCCCAGGCCGAACTCCTGGTCGACCCGGGGCTTGACCTGGCCCTGGTCGGCCATGGCCCAGATCGCGGCGATGTTCTCGGCGCCCTTCTGGGGGAAGTGGCGGCCATATTCGCCGGCCCGGACACCCATCACCGAGAAGCCCTTGATCAGGGCGTAGTTGACCGGCAGCACCGGCAGGCGGCCGGAGGTGAAGCCGATCGAGAGGATGCGGCCGTCAAAGGCGATGCAGCGGACGCTCTCGTCGAACACGTCGCCGCCGACGGGGTCATAGATCACGTCGGCCCCGCGCCCGCCGGTGATCTCCTTGACCCGGTCCTTGAAGCCCCGGGTGACATTGACCGTGGCGTCGGGGGCGTATTCCCGCTCGATCACCGCCAGCTTGTCGTCGGAGGCCGAGGCCGCGATCACCTTGCAGCCGAGCAGCTTGGCCATGTCGACACAGGCGAGACCCACCCCGCCGGCCGCGCCATGCACCAGAACCCATTCTCCAGGCTGCACCTGGGCGCGGCGGACCAGGGCCACATAGGCCGTGAGATAGGCCACCGGATAGCCGGCCGCCTGGCCGAAGCTCAAGCCTGCGGGCTTGGCGTGCAGGCCCAGGGCCGGAGCTACGGCGTATTCGGCGAAGCCGCCCCGGGCGCCGGCCGCCACCGCATCGCCGACGTTCCAGCCGGTGACGCCGTCGCCGAGCGCGGCGATCTCGCCGGCCAGCTCCATCCCGGGGACGAAGGGCACAGTGGGCTTGTGCTGGTGCTCGCCCCGGGTCTGCATCAGGTCGGGGAAGTTGACGGCGCCGGCGCGGACCTTGATCAGCACCTCGCCAGGCTTGGGCTCAGGGGTGGGGATGTCCTTGACCACACAGCCGGAGTAGTCCGCCGACAGTTCCTCGACCACAAGCGCGCGCATCAGCGAATCCGTCCCTCAAGGCCCTCCCGGACCAGACCCGCGATCTCGCGACAGGCCACGTCGGCGCAAGGGACCGCGCCTGTGAAGGCCGTAAAGCCGTGCGCCAGGCTGTCATAGCAGCGGTAGACCGTAGGCGCCCCAGCGTCACGCAAGCGCTTGGCGTAGGCCTCGCCCTGGTCGACCAGGGGATCGAAGCCGGCGGTGATCACCACGGCGGGCGCCAGGCCCGTCAGGTCGGCCTCGCGCACCGGCGACAGGCGCGGGTCGGCGGGGTCGTCGCCCGGGCCCATATAGTGACCCATGAACCAGTCCATGATCACCCGGGTGAGCGGGAAGGCTTCGGCATAGGTGGTCATGGAGGCCGTCTCGCTGGCCACGTCGACGCAAGGATAGACCAGGAGCTGGAGGGCCGGCTGCGGCTCGCCCGCGCGCTTCAGGTCCTGGGCGATGACAGCCGCGAAATTGCCGCCCATGGAATCGCCGCCGATCGCCGCCTGGCCCTCGGGGCCGCCGAACTGGCCGGCATGATCGCGGACCCAGCGATAGGCGTTGAGCACGTCGTCGAGGCCGGCGGGGAAGCGATGCTCGGGCGCCAGGCGATAGTCCACCGACACCACCTGGCAGCGGACGATCGCGGCCAGGATCCCGCAGAAGGCCTCGCTGGTCTCCAGGTCGCCGATCACCCCGCCGCCGAAGTGGGCGAAGACCAGGACCGGCTTGGCGGGGTCCTGGTTGTCAGGTCGATAGACCCGGGCCGGGATGTCGCCGGCCGGGCCGGGGATCACCAGGGGTTCCGTGCGGACCCCGGGCTCCAGGGCCGCGGTCAGGGCCGCCAGGCCCTGGGTGTTGGCCTGGCGCGCATCCGGCGGGCTCAGCGTGGTCATGGACGGCGCGCGGGCCGAGGAGGCGGCCAGGAACTGCAGGCGCGGATCAAGGGTGCGGCCGCCGCGATAGACTACGCCCCCGCCGGACAGCAGCCGCAGGATCGGGGTGGGCAGGGACAGCAAGGTGCGGACCACGAACCTCTGGACGGCGAGCTGGGCCATCAGGCCGGGTCCCGGGGCAGCCCGCGCAGGCCGGTGAGGATCATCGCGGTGGCGAAGTCGGCGGCGCCTTGGGTGTCGATGGGTCTGCGGGTCAGCATCATGTCGCCGACCTCGCGGGCGACGCCGATGCAGGCGGCGGCCAGATAGTCCGGATCGACGGCGGGCGCCGCGCCGGTGGCGATGCGATCGACGATGGCGTCGCGGACCTCGCGGAACACCGCGGCCATGGCCGGAGTCTCGCCGTGGATATGCAGATGCGGTTCGTCGGGTGGGCGGCGGGTCAGCCAGTTCTCGTGCTCGTCGGCCAGGAAGGCGAAATAGGCGCCGATGGCGGCGCGCACGAAGCTTTCCCAGTCCGTGGCCTTGGCGCGCTGGGCCTTGAGGATCGGGGCGAAGCGGCGGGCGCCTTCGTCCGACAGAGCGGCGGCGACCTCGTCCTTGGAGCGGTAGTAGTTATAGAAGGTGCCGGCGGCGAGGCCGGTGCGGCGGATGATGTCGCGCACCGTGGCGTTGTCATAGCCCATCTCGCCGAACACCTCGCGCGCGGCTTCGAGGATCGCCTGGCGGTTCTGGACCTTGGTCTGTTCGCGCTTGCCGACCGGGAGATAAGCGACCTGGGACATCAATGCCTGAATCAAAAAACCTGACAGGCGTCATTCTAGCGGCCGGATGACCGTGGCGCCAAGCAAGCTAACGCGTCAGGGGTTTTGACCCAGATAGCCGGCGGCCAGGTCGCGAGAGACCTCAGGGGCGTCGCAGGCCGCCCGGCACTGACCCCATTGGGGCGAACAGTCCTGAGCGGCGTCCTGGGCCAGGCAGAAATAATAGGTCTGGGCGCAGCTCAGCCGGCATTGGCCGACCTCTTCCGTGGAGAGCCCGCCGGCCGGCGGCCGGGCCGGGGACAAGGCCAGCGCGGCGGCGGGGTCGGGCAGATCCTGGCTCGGATCATTCAGCGGCGTTCGTCCAGGCGCCGAGGTCGCGGACGCCGGAGCGGAGGACAACGCCCCGCGCAGGGCCACGCCGCCGGCCTGGAGCGGACTGGGGGTTATGACGGTGATCCGCCCGCCCTGCTGCGCGCCGGCCGGACTGGCCAGGGCCAGGGCGAGGACGGAGAGGAGCAGGGCGCGGCGCATGGGCCATCCTCGCCGCGCGCCGTTAAGCTTCGATTAACCGTGTTTTGGCCCGGGCTGGTGGTCCACGAGCGGCCCAAAATGAAAGGGGGCCGCCTCGCGGCGACCCCCAATGCACTTCCTGGATAGGCGTTTTTATCTCTTAGAATTCTTCCCAGGTGTCGTCCTGGGCCTGGGGCCGGGCGGCCAGCGCCGTGGCGCCTCGGCTGCGCGGCTGGGCGGCGGGGGCGACGCTGGGCCGGTGGGCCTGGGCCGGCGCCCGGGTCGCGGCCTGGCCATTGACGCGGAAGCGACCGACCAGACGGGCCAGTTCCTGGGCTTCTTCAGCCAGGACGCGGCTCGCGGCGGTGGATTCCTCGACCATGGCGGCGTTCTGTTGGGTCACCTGGTCCATCTGGTTGACGGCGGTGTTCACCTGGCCGAGGCCCAGGGCCTCTTCCTTGGCGGAGGCGGCGATCTCGCCCACCACGTTGGAGATTTCGCCGACCTGGCGAACGATGCGCTCCAGGGCCTGGCCGGTCTCGCCGACCAGGGTCACGCCTTGGCTGACCTGGGCGGAGGAGGCCGAGATCAGGGCCTTGATCTCCTTGGCCGCTTCGGCCGAGCGCTGGGCCAGAGCCCGCACTTCCGAGGCGACGACCGCGAAGCCCTTGCCGGCGTCCCCGGCCCGGGCCGCTTCGACCCCGGCGTTCAGGGCCAAGAGGTTGGTCTGGAAGGCGATCTCGTCGATGACGCCGATGATCTGGCCAATCTGGGTGGACGAGGCCTCGATCTGGCTCATGGCGGCGATGGCCTTGCGGACCACCTCGCCGGAGGCTTCGGCGTCGCTCTTGGCCGAGGCCGTGGCCTCGCGGCCATGATTGGCGCCGTCGGAGGTCTTGGTGACCGTGGCGGTGATCTCGTCGAGCGCCGCGGCGGTCTCCTCGAGGGTGGCCGCCTGATGCTCGGTGCGGCGCGACAGGTCGTCGGCCGAATGGCTGATCTCGCCGGCGCCGGACTGGATCGAGGCGGTGGCGCTGGCGATGGCGCGCATGGCCTCTTCCAGCTTGGCGACCGCGGCGTTGAAGTCGTCGCGGAGCTTGCGGTAGTCGCCCGGGAACTCGGTGTCGACGCGATAGGTCAGGTCGCCCATGGCCAGGGCGTCGAGGGCGGCGGCGAGCGAGCTCACCACATTGGCCTGTTCCTCGGCGATGGCTGCGGCGGCTTCGGCGTTCTGGCGACGGGCGGACTCGGCGGCGGCCTCGGTGCTTTCCTGCTCATGACGCAGCTGCTCAAGGTGCAGCTGGTTGTCGCGGAAGATCTTCAGCGAGGAGACGATGGCGCCCAGCTCGTCCTTGCGGGACAGGGCGTCGAGATCGATGCCGTTGTCGCCACGCGCCAGGGATTCGGTGGCGCCGGCGATCTTCTTGACGTCGCGACGCAGGGTCAGGGTCAGCATCAGGGCCAGGGCGCCGGCGATGACCAGGGTGGCCAGGGCGCTGAGCACGGTGGCGGTCTGGGCGGCTGCGGCGCGCTTGGCGCTGTCGGCGGCGGCGGCGTCGGTGTGGGTCTGGCCCGCCTGCAC
>NZ_CANCLE010000015.1 GCF_947378715.1 Phenylobacterium aquaticum | reverse complement strand
TTCATCCCCGAACTGATCGCCCACTGGCGGGCCGGCCGCCTGCCGCTGGAAAAGCTGGTCAAGACCTTCCCCTTCGCCGCGATCAATGAGGCCATCGAGGCCCAGCACCACGGCGACTGCGTCAAGGTCGTGCTGACCCTGCCGGAGGGCTAGTCGCGCGGAAGGCGGTGCGTGATCAGCCGAGCTTGTTGCCAGCCTCGTTCCAATCCGCAACTATCGGTAGTGATTGACGGAGCCGGCATGCAGCAACGACAGAAATGTAGTCTCGGCGCTTTTTTGGACCAAATTCGCGCCGCCAGACCGATCTTGCTTGTTCTTGCATTGACGGCCTGCGCCGCCGCAGATCGCCCAACCGCATCACCGGCCCCAGGAACTTCTCGTAGCCAAGCTTGCGCAATGGCCGGCGAGCAGTGCCTCAAGAGTCTCGGACCTGAGGCTGGTTGCGAAGCGAGCCAGTTGCTTTGTGAAGCAGCTTCAGCCCAGGCCATTGAGGCCTCCCGAGATGCTGTCGCCCGACCCTCCAGATATCGACCGAGAAGCGCCAGCCTATCGCCGTCTCCGCCACCCAACCCGAGTGGCGAAGCGCCTGACGATCACTCCGATCCACAGATTGTAACGGAATGTCTGGCCTACTTACATCAGCTGGTGGTGGTCAGACTTTCAGGAACGATTGACCGCACGCTCGTGACCGTCAATTCAAAGGCAGGAGTAGTTTGGCGGGCCGATTTCACGATTTCCGCGAGCGGGAAACCTTATGCAGAGCGCTACACCTGCTCTCGCCTTGGGTCGTCGATGACACCGATCGTGATGCTCGGTGGGAGATCGTTGATCGATCCTCTCCCACCATCCTGAAACAAATCGCTCAGGCGCCAGAAGGCGAACTACGCCATTGATTGCAAGGATTTAGGGCGGAAAATCCTAGTTCCGGCCGGGATAGGCGACCTTCGAGAACGGCCAGTCGCTGGCGATCCAGGCCTTCAGGGTCTCGAAGAGCCGCGCATCCAGTTCGGCCGCGTGGCTTGCGCGGATCCAGCAATAGGCCTCGGCGTCGCAGCCCTCGCGTGCGGTCGGGTTGATGTAGAGGCAGCCCAGGCAGAGCGCCTCGTCATGGCTCATCACCGTGTAGGCGAAGGAGCGGCGGATCTTGAACTCCTTGTGGTGCCAGCCAAGGTCGATCAGGTCGTCCTCGAAGGTCAGGCCCTGAGGCCATTTGCCGTTCGGCCCGAACACGCCACGCAGGTGATCGACGCTGCTCATCACCGCGTCATAGTCCTTGACCACATCGCTGATCAGCAGCGGCCGGATCACGAACTCCGGCTGCTCCAGCCGCAGGGGCACGACGAAATCGGCGGGCACGAAGGGGGTCACAGGGCCTTCTCCATCACGATGAAGCTCAGGTCCGGCACGCGCGGCTGGCCGATCTGGTCGTTGTCATAGGGAAAGGGCCGGGTCTCGCCGGTCTCCGCATAGCCGCGCCGCTCATACCAGGCGATCAGGGTGTCGCGGATCGAAACCACGGTCATGCGGATGCGTCGGGCGCCCTTGGCGGCCGCGAACGCCTCGCCGCCCTCCAGCAGGGTGCGGCCGAGCTTGCGGTCCTGCTGGTCGGGCCTGATGGTCAGCATGCCCAGATACCAGACCCCCGGCTCGGCGGGCTCCAGCCAGACCGTGCCGAGCAGCGGCGCGTCGGGCGCGTCCTTGAACATCAAGAGCGCCGCGTCCCGCTGAGCGGCCAGATCGCGGCGCAGGATCGCAGCGTCCGTGCGCTGGCCGTCGAGATAGTCGGCCTCGGTGGTCCAGCCGGCGCGGGAGCTTTCACCGCGATAGGCGGAATTGACCAGGGCGGCGACGGCGTCGAGATCGGTGTCGGTGGCGAGATAGAGCGGCATGGCCAAAGCTGATCGCCGATTTCCCGGCCCGCCGCAACGCCCCGCGCCTTGCCTTCCGCCGCGATCTCGCCGAGCGTCTGGCCCAAGGACAAAAGGGAGGAACGCGGGTGCTGACCGAGATCGATCGGGTGCTGCTGGCGACGCCGGACTCCGCGGCTGCGGCGGCCAAGTGGAAGACCCTGTTGGGCGCCGAGGAGGCCGGCCGCGATACCCTGCCCGGCCTGGGCGCCACTCGCCTGACCCTGAGGCTCGGGACCTCCGATATCGAACTGCTGGAGCCGGACGGGACCGGCGCCGTCGACGACGCGCTCAAGCGACGGGGCCGCGCCCATCTGTTCGCCGCCGGGGCCGCATCGCCTGACCCTGCGGCGGTGGCGAAAACCGCCGTGGCCGCTGGCGCCGCGCACCGCCACGCCGACGGTCGCGACTACCTGACCCTGACCATCGAGAACGCCCCCATCGCCTTCGTGATCTCGCCCCCGGCCGAGCGCGAGCGGGTCGGCGGGATCGACTTTCTCTACGAGGCCACGGTGCTGGCCGCCGACCAGGCCGGCGCGGTCGCCCAGATCCGCGACGCCTTCGGCCTCGACGAGACCTGCTTCACCACCATCACCTCGGAGGCCTTCGGCTATACCGGCGTGCTGACCCTGTTCGAGAAGGGCAAGCTGCACCGGTTCGAAGTCATCACCGCCACCGACCTCGACAAGACGCTGGGTCGCTACCAGTCCCGCGAGGGCGCCGGCTTCTACATGGCTTTCGCCGAGAGCCGTGACATGGGCGCCATCGAGCGGGCGGCCGGCGGCGCGGGCATCACCATAGACCGGCCGGCGACCCGGCCCGCTGACCTCAATTCCGACCAGCTCTGGCTGCATCCGCCCAGCCTGGGCGGCATGATGCTGGGCATCTCGCGCCCAACCATGGCCTGGACCTGGTCCGGCCACCCCGAACGGGTCGAAAGGATCGACGCATGAGCGAACCCATTCTGAAGGTCGCCGACGAAGGTCGAGTCCGCATCCTGACCCTGAACCGGCCCGCCCAGCTCAATTCCATGAGCGACGCCCTCTATGATGCGGTCGGCCACGCCCTGAACCTCGCCGCCGCCGATCCGGGCGTGGCGGTGGTGATCCTGACCGGCGAGGGCCGCGCCTTCTGCGCCGGCCAGGACCTGGCGGAGATGGAGAACCGTCCGACCTATCCGCCGGGCGAGGTCCATGGCTTCGGCCCGTTCATGGATGCGCTGGACAGCTTCGAGAAGCCGCTGATCGCGGCGGTCAACGGTCTGGGCGTCGGCATTGGCCTGACCCTGCTGCCCTATTGCGACTTCGTGTTCATGGACGAGGGCGCGCGACTGAGGGCGCCGTTCGTCACTCTGGGCGTCACGGCCGAAGCCGGCTCGACCGCCCTGCTGCCGGCCCTGGTCGGGTGGTCGAACACCGCCGACATCGTCTATACGGGCCGCTGGATCGACGCGCCCACCGCCGTCGCCATGGGCCTGGCCCGTGAGGTCGCGCCGGCCGGAACCGTGCTCGACCGGGCCCGCGCCCAGGCGGCCCTGATCGCCCCCAATCCCATCGTCTCCCTGGTCGCCACCAAGCGGCTCTTGATCCACGCCCGCCTCGACGCCGCCCGCGCCGCCCGGGCCCGGGAGGACGCCGTGTTCCGGGGCCTGGAGGGCGGCCCCGCCAATCTCGAAGCCCTGGCCGCCTTCCGCGAGAAGCGACCGGCGGACTTCAGCAAACTCTGACCGCCCAGGAGCGCGCGCCATGGAACATGATTTTCAGGCCGCGCTCGAAGCCGGCGACCTGGCCGGCCTGCGCGCCTGTCCCAAGGCCGACCTGCACATCCATGCGGTCATGGGCGGCGACCGCGATTTCATCCGCGAGCGGACCGGCCGCGACATCGCCCCCCTGGAGGGCGTGCTCGGCTCCATGGACGAGATGCATGCCTGGGTCGATGACACGACCGGCGGGGTGTTCAGGGGCGCGGCCGGGCGGGCGCTGGCCTTCGAGGCCACCTTCGTCCAGGCGGTGAAGGACGGGGTGACCCGGATCGAGGTCGGCGAGGACGTCTGGGGCATCACCCAGCAGGACGGCACGCCCGGCGCGGTCTGGCGGATGTTGACCCAGGCCCACGCTGCGTACGGCGCCCAGATCGACTGGGTCCCCCAGATGGGCCTGTCCCGGCACTGTCCCTACGCGGCGCTCGACTGGTGGATGACCCCCCTGCTGGGGCTTGGAACATTCAAGACCATCGACCTCTCCGGCGACGAGTTCGCCCAGCCGATCGAGGTGTTCGTTCCCCTCTATCGCAAGGCCAAGGCCGCGGGCCTGAAGCTCAAGGCCCATGTCGGCGAGTGGGGGACCGCCGACGATGTCTGGCGCGCCGTCGAGCTGCTGGAGCTGGACGAGGTGCAGCACGGCATAGCCGCAGCGGACTCGCCCCAGGTGATGCGCATGCTGGCCGACGCGGGCGTAAGGCTGAACCTCTGCCCAACCTCGAACCTCAAGCTCGGCCGGGTGGCGCGGATGGCCGACCATCCGATCCGCCGGCTCTACGACGCCGGGGTGCGGGTGACGGTCAACACCGACGACCCGCTGATGTTCGGCAATGGGGTGTCGCAGGAATTCCTGGCCCTGTTCCAGGCGGGCGTCATGACCGCCGCCGAGCTGGACGCGATCCGGATTGAGGGCCTGAGCTAGGATCCGCCGCGCGGTCCGATCCGGGTCAGGATCACCGCGCCGATCCCGAAGACGGTCATGGCTCCGCCCCAGACGATATCGAGGTTCAGCCCGGTGGTCGCGAGCTTGAGATGGGCGGCGGGCGTGATCAGGCCGGCCAGGATCAGCAGCAGGCCGATGCCGGTGAACAACAGGCCGATGGGCAGGCGGATATCCATGGCCGATCTCACCAGAACACGAGGTTGAGGACCAGGGTCACGGCCAGCACGATCGCCCCCAGCACCACCGGATTGCGCAGCCAGCCGCCACCTGGCTCGTCGAGCTTGGGCGTCAGGCTATAGACCAGCCCGACAAGCTCGGCCTCGGCGCGCGGCCGGGTGATCAGGCTGCCGGCCACGGTCAGGCCGAAGCACAGGCTCCAGGCCCAGATGGCCGTCCAGAAGTTCTGGGCCATCTCGCTGGGATAGGTGTGCATGACCGCCAGCCAGCCGCCCTTGATCCCCGGGACCGAGCCCAGCGGCAGGGTCAGGCCGTGGTGCAGGGCCGCGCCCGCAGTGCCCAGCACCAGGCCCCAGAAGGCGCCGTGGCCGGTGGCCCGTTTCCAGAACATGCCGAGCAGGAAGGTCGCAAACACCGGGGCGTTCACGAAGGCGCAGATCAGCTGGATCAGATCCATGATGTTGTTGAACTGGCTGGCCATATAGGCCGCGCCAACCGACAGCAGGATCCCCACCGCCGTGGTGATCCGCCCGACCGCCAGATAGTGGGCGTCGCTGCCCTCCGGCTTCAGATAGGCCTGGTAGAGATCATAGGTCCAGACGGTGTTGAACGCCGTCACATTGCCGGCCATGCCCGACATGAAGCTGGCCAGCAGGGCCGTCAGCCCCAGGCCCAGCATGCCGGTCGGAAAGGTGTGGATCAGCAGATTGGGGGTCGCCAGATCATAGTCCAGCTGAGGCTTGCCGGCCGAGTCCAGCATGGGCTTGCCGGTGGTGGCGTCGAGCTTGATCGGGATGACCGACGCCGCCTGGACCTGCCCGGGCCCCGCCCCATGGGCCGGCGCCATGGCCGCCGTGGTCAGGGTCAGGGCCGCGAGGCCCGGAATGATCACCAGGAACGGGAAGAACATCTTGAAGCCGGCGGCGATCAGCGGCGTGCGTCGGGCAGAGGCCATGGAGTCCGCCGCCATGGCCCGCTGGACCACCAGGAAGTCGGTGCACCAGTAACCGAAGGACAGGACGAAACCCAAGCCCATGACCAGGCCGAAGCCGTCCACCCCCAGTCGGTTGGTCGCCGGGTTCCCCATCCCCTGCCAGGCATGGGTGTAGGCGGGCCCGAGCGTCGCCTTGATCCCCTCCCAGCCGCCGGCGCTCTTCAGCCCAAACCAGGCCAGCGGCGCGAAGCCGGCGACGATCAGGAAGAACTGCAGGACTTCGTTGTAGATCGCCCCTCGCAGGCCGCCCATGTAGATATAGACCAGCACCACCAGGGCCGAGGCCAGTATGGCGGCGTGGAAGATCCAGGCCTGGGGCAGGCCCACCGCCGCGAAGGGCGCGTCCAGCACGTGCAGGGTCTGGATCAGCTTGGCCATGGCGTACATCGAGACGCCGGAGCCGATGATGGTCATCACCGCGAAGCTCAGCGCATTGAAGGCCCGCGTCTTCTCATCGAAGCGCATGCGCAGATATTCCGGCGCGGAGCGGGCCTTGGAGCCGTAATAGAACGGCATCATGAACACGCCGATGAACACCATCGCCGGTATGGCGCCCAGCCAATAGAAGTGCGCCGTGGCGATGCCGTACTTGGCGCCCGAGGCGCCCATGCCGATCACCTCCTGCGCTCCCAGATTGGCGGAGATGAAGGCCAGGCCGCAGACCCAGGCCGGGATTGAGCGTCCGGCCAGGAAGAAGTCGGTCCCGCTCTTGGTCCGCCGGGCGGCCAGCCAGCCGATCAACAGGACCACGACGAGATAGAGGCCCAGGATCAGGCCATCGATGGCGCCCAGATGCACGTCGTCCCCCCGCACGTTTTGCAAGGATAGTTCGACTACGCCGGGCGACCCGTCAAATCCGTTGCGCTACAAGGCCGCGTTTAGTCCCCGCCCGGAGCGCCTTCCCATGACCACTGGCTCCTGTCTCTGCGGTTCGATCCGTTTCGAGATCACCGGCGCCCTGCCGGATATCCAGGTCTGCCATTGCGGCGCGTGCCGGAAGGCGCAAGGCGGGCCGTTCGCGACGAACCTGCCCGTCACCGAGGCCAATTTCCGCTTCACCTCCGGCCAGGAGACGCTGCGCGCCTATGAGAGCTCGCCGGGCAAGGAGCGGCTGTTCTGCGGCCAATGCGGTTCACCGATGTTCAGCCGCACCGCCGCGATTCCGGGCGTCGTGCGGGTGCGTGCCGGAACCCTGGACGCCCCGGTCGCCGCCCGACCTGCGGTCCACAACTTCGTGGGCTCCAAGGCCGACTGGTGGGAGATCACCGACGCCCTGCCGCAACACCTCGAGCGCAAGCCTGGCTAGGGCCTGGGGTCAAGCCGGGCGATCCCGCCCCCGGGCAGGTGCGCCTCGTAGCTGCTGAACCGCGGATCCGGCTTCATATAGTCGGTGGAGACATATTGGGCGCCGGAGGCGAAGGCCGCCACCTGGCGCGCGCGGTCGTTGGTCCTAGCCTCGACCGTGTCGGCGTCGGCCCGGGTGCGCACGATGATCCCGGCCGTCACCGCCGCCTGGATGCGGGCGGCCAGCTCGATCGGCTCGTTGAGCGTGATGTAGCCGGCGGCCGGCGAGGTCTCCTCGACATTGACGAACATCGCCCGGCCCTCCAGCGACTTGCGGGCGCCCCGATAGAGGCTGGTCTTTTCGGGGCCCTCATCCATGGCGAACATCACCTTGCCGCGCGCGGCCTTCAGCTTCGGCCAGCCAGTGGTCGCTACCGCCTCGCGCAGGGTGGCCGCCTTGCCCTGGACCTTGTCGGGGGTGATCAACTCGGATTCCGGGAAGACCGAGCGGATCTCGGCGTCGATGGCGTCCATCGCCTTGGCGTCGAAGGGCAGCAGGGGCGTCGCGCCGGGGAACGGGATGTTGTCGTCCTTCAGGTTCATGATGATCAGGATCGGCACGTGGTCGCGATGCGCCCGCGACCAGGCGCGGACCTCGGTCAGGCAGGCGACGAAGGTCGGGCAGACGCTGCGATAGTCGATGTCCGGCACATGCATGACCTTCAGGCCGGGCGCCATCATCGGGGCGGCGTCATAGGGCGCCTGGGCCGCGTCCTTGCCGAGCTTCAGCCCCAGGGGCGAGGCGTAGCGGCCGCCTTGCGGATCGTAGACATAGTCCAGCTCCAGCTGGCGGGCGCCGGCGTTCAGCTGCTCGGTCAGGGGCGGATGGCTGTAGTCGAGGCCGGCGGCGGTCTTGGGACTGATCGCCTTGAGGTTGGCCATCTCGACCGGAGATATGGCGGACTTGTAGCTGTTGTGGGTGCCGATCACCTGCATGGCGTTCATCGGCAGGGCGTCAACCCGGGCGCGCGTGCAGCCGGGCCCACCGGCGGGATGCTCCAGATCGCAGCCGGCGGCCAGGGCCACGACGGCGGCCAATATCGACGCGATCATGATTTGCATCCCCCAAAATCGGTCCCGACAGACGGCCGAATCTTTGGCCGAGGGACGCATGTAACCACCCGCTTGCAAAGGATTTTTCAACACCTGCCATGCGATGTCGAAGGGCGTAGTCAGAATGACTCCTCAAGGACCCCAATGGTCGACACCCTGGATGCCGTTTCCCCCGCCCCGTTCCCCGTTGGGACCGGCGGACCGTCCGATCCGAGCCTGTTTCACAGGGTGCTCGAAAACCATATCAAGGGCCTGGCCCTCACCTCAGCCTTCGACGTCGCCGCCAGCCTGATCCTGGCTGTCATCGGCCACCCCTGGTTGGCGCTGGCCATGGCGCCGGCCTGCCTGGCCGCCGACCTGGGTCTGCGCGCGCTCTATCGCGGGTGGCTCGCCCGGGCCGACAGCATGGACGCCGCCATCGGCCTGACGTGGCACGCCCGCTGCGTCCTGGCGCGCGGGGTCGTGACCCTGGCCGCGCCAACCGCCCTGATGCTGATGCGCCCGCAACCGGCTGACCTGGTCTTCCTTGGCCTGATCGCCAGTGGCGTGCTGCTGGTCAGCGTCATTCAGTCGGTCCTGGCGCCGCAGATCTTCCGCCAGGCGGTGATCCCGCCCATGACCGCCCTCGCCGCCCTGGTCTTCGCCGTCCAGGCGCGCAGCGTCGATCTCGCCCTGTTCGGCGCCCTGGTCTGGCTGGGCCTGATCGCCGCCATGATCGGCAAGATGGCCACCCGCACCAAGGACGACCTGCTCGACCGTCAGGACGAGAAGAACCGGCTGATCGACCATCTGACCACCGCCCGGGACGCCGCCGAGGACGCCCGCGAGGACGCCCGCCGCGCCAGCCTGGCCAAGTCGACCTTCCTCGCCACCATGAGCCACGAGATTCGCACCCCGATGAACGGGGTCCTGGGCATGGCCCAGCTGCTGCAACGCTCCGACATGACCCCCGCCCAGCGCCAGCAGGTCGAGACCCTGATCAAGAGCGGCGAGCTGCTGATGGTCATCCTCAACGACATCCTCGACCTGTCGAAGATCGACGCCGGCCAGATGGAGATCTCCAAGACCAGCTGCGACCTGCGCACCCTGCTGGCCGAGATGGAGATCTTCTGGGCGCCCACCGCCGCCGAACGCGGCCTGGCGCTCAGCGTCGAGGTGGCCGAGGCCGTGCCCGCCTATGCCGCCCTCGATCCCCGCCGCGTCCGCCAGGTGCTGTTCAACCTGGTCGGCAACGCCCTGAAGTTCACCCGCGAGGGCGGGGTCTCGGTGACCCTGACCTGCGAGGGCGACGACGCCCTGGTCTTCGCCGTGTCCGACACCGGCGTCGGCATCGATGAATTCGACATGCCCCACCTGTTCGAGATGTTCAGCCAGGTGGACGCCACCGACGTGCGCCGCTTCGCTGGCGCGGGCCTGGGCCTGGCGATCTGCAAGGAGCTGTCTGGCCTGATGGGCGGCTCGGTCGCCGTGGAGAGCGTCCTCGACCAGGGTTCGACCTTCCGGGTCCGTCTGCCGCTGGAAGTCACCGAGGCCCCGGCCCTGGCCGACCTCGCCGCCCAGGCGATCACCGAGGAAGAAGCCCCGGTGCTGTCGATCCTGGCCGCCGACGACAATCCGACCAACCTGATCGTGCTGGAACAGTTACTGGGCGCCATGGGCTTCGTGGTCCGCAAGGCGGCCGGCGGTCGCGAGGCCCTGGAGGCCCTGACCTCCCAGGCCTTCGACCTGGTGCTGATGGACATCCAGATGCCGGAAATGACCGGGATCGACGTGCTCCAGGCCCTGCGCGCCACCCCCGGCCCCAACCGCGCCACGCCGCTGATCGCGGTGACCGCCGACGCCATGACCCTGGGCGCCGAGCGCTACACCGAACTGGGCTTCGCGGGCTATGTCACCAAGCCGGTCCAGGTGAAGAACCTGGTCTCGGCCATGATGGCGGCCGTGGCCAATCCCGACGAGGAAGAGCAGGACGGCGGGGTCGCGGCCTCGGCCTGACCTCGCGCCTCGCCTACCTCGGTGGGCGCACCACTGTGATCACCAGCGGTTCGGCCGGATAGCGGCCGGCCAGCACATCGGGCAACAATTCCAGAAGGCGCTCCGGATAGACGCGCTCGTCGGTCGCGACGAGCTCGTCAAAGGTCCACCAGCGCAGGTCGTCGACCAGATCGATCTCGTGGGCTTCCCAACCGGCGCGGCTGACCTCGCCGCCGGCGCAACGGGCGACGACATAGGTCTCGCGGAACAGCACGGTCTCCCCGCTGGCCAGGGCGCCGACTCCCTCGCGCAGCCAGACCACAGGGCCCAGCTCGACCTCGGTGAAGCCGGTCTCCTCAGCGATCTCGCGCAGGGCGCCGACCTCCAGGCTTTCGCCGGGCTCAAGCCCACCGCCCACGGTGAACCAGGCGCTGGTCCCGGCCGGCCGGTTGGGCAGCCGGCCCTTCATCAGCAGGATGCGCCCCTCGGCGTCGAACAACAGGACCCGGGCGGTGGGCCGGTGGCGCAGGGCGGAAGTCTCGGACATGGGCGGCAGCAAGCCTGGACCAGGGGCGAAAATCAACCGCCCCGAACCCCGCCGCCTCGCCCCGTTTCGGGTTACATGACCCCCGGATCGACGCTGGGTTGCGACACTAAACCCTGGAACTTCAACTGGAATTTAAGGCCGATCAGCGAGGATTGCTCGAAATCTCAGGAACGCGCCCTTGTCGCTCGCATCGCACCGACTGCTCGGCTTCGCCTTCGCGAGCGCCGACCTCCTGCTGGAGGTCGCCACCAATGGGACCATCAGCGTCGCGATCGGCGCCAGCGAGGCGATCTCCGGCGCGCCGGAGACCGTGGTCAATGGCCGGCCCTGGCGGGAATTCATCGACGCCCGCGACTGGTCCATGGTCCAGGCCCTGTTCGACGGCTCGACACCTGGCCGCCGTGGCGGGCCCGTCGTGGTCAGCCTGGCCGCCACAGGCCGGGGCCCGCGGGCAGCCGCCCTGTCGACCTTCTGCCTGCCCGGCAATGACGGGGCCATCTCCTGCGCCCTGACCCGCGCCGCGCCCAAGACGGTGCACGGCCTGCACGACAAGGCCTCCTTCGAGGCGGTCACCACCTCGCTGTTCGAATCCGCCCAGCAGACCGGCCTGGATCTCGAACTGGCCCTCGTTGAGATGGGCGGCCTGGCCGCTCTGCGCGCGAAGGTCGGGCCCGAGGCGGCCAAGACCCTGGACGATCGCCTGTCCGGCATCCTGCTCGCCCAGAGCTATGGCGGGGCGGCGGCCCAGTTGGCCGACGACCGCTTCGCCCTGGTGCGCCAGCACGGCGAGCCCGCCGACGGGGTCACCAAGCGCATCCTGGGCCTGCTGGCCCTGGCCGCCGAAGACAGCCTGGCGCCCCAGGCCTCAGCCATCCCGCTGCGGGTCGACGCCGCCAGCCCGGGCCAGGCGATCCGCGCCATTCGCTATTCCCTCGACACCTTCATCCGCGACGGCCTGCCCGGCGTGCCGCCCGGCACCCTGGATGACGCCGTCACCCAGTCGGTGAAACGAACCCTGAGTGAGGTCAGCGTCCTGCAGAAGGCGCTGAACGGCCGCGACTTCCGGCTGATCTACCAGCCCGTGGTCGACCTGAAGGCCAATTCCAAGCTGCATCACCACGAGGTCCTGGTCCGGTTCGGCGACGACGCCAGTCCGTTCCCGATGATCCGCATGGCCGAGGAGCTGGACCTGATCCAGCTGCTCGACATCGCCGTGGTCGAGCGCACGGTCCAGAAGCTGATGACCGACACCTCGGCGCGGCTGGCGGTCAATGTTTCGGGCCGCACCATCGTCAATGTCGAGTTCATGGGCGCTGTGAAGCGTCTGCTCGCCGCCTATCCGGCCGCCAAGAAGCGGCTGATGTTCGAACTGACCGAAAGCTCGGCCATCGACGACCTGGGCCAGGCCGACCGTCACCTGCAGATGCTGCGCGCCGAGGGCTGCCTGGTCTGCCTGGACGACTTCGGGGCGGGCGCGGCTTCCCTGGCCTATCTCCAGCACCTGTCGCTCGACATCGTGAAGATTGACGGCCGCTATATCCGCGACATCGAGCATGGCGGCCGCCAGTCCACCTTCATCCGTCACCTGGTCAATATGTGCGGCGAGATGGGCGTGAAGACCGTAGCCGAGATGGTCGAGAGCGCCGAGGCGGAGGACGCCGTGCGCAAGGCCGGCGTCGACTATGCCCAGGGCTGGCTCTACGGCCCCGGTACGGACACCCCCCAGGCGCCGATCAACCTCGCCCCGACCCGCCCGGCGGCGCGCCGGGTCGGGTCGGTCGACAGCTGGGGCTAGAACCGCCCCGCATCGTTTCAGGTCTGGGTGGCCAGCCACTCGGACATGTGACGCTCCAGCACCGTCATCGGCATGGAGCCGGACAGGAGCGCCGCGTCATGCCAGGCCTTCAGATCGAAGCGCGCCCCCAGCTTGGCCTTGGCCGCGTCGCGCACCCGGTTCCACACGGTGTGACCGACCTTGTAGCTGCAAGCCTGGCCCGGTGAGACGCAGTAGCGTTCCACCTCGCGCTGGGCGCGGCTGCGCGGATAGCCGGTGACGCTGACCATGTAGTCGGTGGCCTGGTCGCGGCTCCAGCCCTTGGCGTGGAGGCCGGTGTCGATCACCAGCCGTGAAGCGCGGAACAGCAGCGACTGCAGATATCCGGCCTGGCCGAGCGGATCGCCCTGATAGACGCCGATCTCATCGGCCAGCTGCTCGGCATAGAGCGCCCAGCCCTCCGAGAAGGCCGAGAAGCCGCCGCCGGTGCGCCGGATGATCGGGATCTTCGTGCTCTCCTGGGCGAGCGCGATCTGCAGGTGATGGCCCGGCACCGCCTCGTGATAGACGAGGGTCGGCAGATTGTACTTCGGCCAGTCATGCGTCTCCTTCAGGTTGATGAAGAAGTTGGCCGGGCGCGAGCCGTCGATCGCCGCGCTCTGATAGTAGCCGTTGGACGCCCCGTCCTGGATGAAGGCCGGCACCCGCTTCACCTCGACCTTGGCCTTGGGCAGGGTGGAGAAGGCCAGGGGCAGCTTCTTGTAGACCTCGCCGATCTGCACATTGAGCGCGGCCAGCAGGGCGGCGCGCCCCTCGTCGGTGTTGTCATAGAGCTGGTCGGGACGGTTGTTCAGGCCGGTCAGGCGCTCGGCCACCGTGCCGGAGGCCAGACCCTGGCCCTTCAGGATGGCGTCCAGGCGGGTGGTGATCTCGGCCACCTGGGTCAGGCCCAGCTGGTGCACCTGGTCGGGCGTCAAGTCGGTTGTGGTCGAGGCGCGAACCGCGTCCTGATAATAGGCCGCGCCATTCTTCAGCTTGCCGATCCCCGCGACGCTGGTGGCCTGGGCGCGGGCCGCCTGGACGGCCGTGATCTGGCGATCCAGGGCCGGGAAGATCTCCTCGGCGACGATCTTGGCGGCCGGAGCGGCGTAGTCCGCCGTCAGCCCCGCCGCCTTGGCCTTGGCGACCAGGGAGGTCACCATCACCGTCTTCTCGGCCGGCTGGTCGCGCAGCGCCTTGAGCTGGGCCAGGGACAGGTCGCAGACGAAGTCGGGCGGCACGACGCCGGCCGCAACGTCGGCCTTCATCCGATCCAGGTCCTGGTCCAGGGCCCCGCTGAAGGCGTGCAGCCGCGACAGCCAGGCGTCGGCGTCCGCCGCCGTGACGATCTTGTGCTGATTGTCCAGGAAGTCGGGGACCGACTGATAGACCCCGCTCTGCTGGCTGATCACATAGGGGCTGAAGCGCCCGCCGGCCGAGCCGAACTTGTACTTGTCGCCGGCGTTGAGCGCCGTCTGGTTCTGATAGAGCACCACGTCCAGATCGACCTTGGCGGCGTCGGACAGCGCCTCGCGCTTGATCGCCTTCAGCGCCGCGACCCGGCCGCGAACGGCCTCCAGTCGCCGCGCCCGGCCGGCGGCGGAGTTGTCGTCCAGCTGGCCCTTGAGGGCGGCGCGGGGCCCCTTGTCGAGGCCCAGGCTGGTGGCTCGCTGCGGGCTCTCGTCGACCTGCTGCTCGAACATCTGATCGAGCAACGCCTTCAGGCGCGCATCCTCGGTCGTCTGGGCGAAGGCCGGAGCGGCGGTGAGCAGGGCCGCGCCGGCGCTGGTCGCCAGAAATGAACGGCGATCAATATTTTTCATGAAAACAATATCCTGAAAACAATCTCTAAAGTCACATCACAGCTGCCCGCGCCCGAAGTCAGCGTCACAGCTGTTACGCCGACCCTAGGCGCCCGCCCGCCGGCCCGACAAGGCGAGGCGTCCGGCGGCGGACATTAATTCTCCGTAATGGAGACCTATCGTCGCAAGACGAGGGGACAACCGCCGGGGGCTGGTCCGGATAACCGTTTCGTCGCATATGCCTCCTATAGATCGGGACACCACACGGCTGCTCCCTCCGACGAAAGCCCGCACGTGACGACCTCCCCCGACTGGACCCGACGCCTGGCGCCCTACAAGCAGGCCAGCCTCCGCCGCAGCGTCTTCGAACTGACCCTCACCGCCGCTGCGCTCTGCGCCCTGTGGGGCCTGGGCTGGCTGGCGTTCAAGGACGGCTGGTGGGGCGCGGCCCTGCTGCTGACCATCCCTGCGGCGATCTTCCTGGTCCGGCTGTTCATGATCCAGCACGACTGCGGCCACGGCGCCTTCTTCCAGACCAAGGCCGCCAATGAGTGGGTCGGCCGGGCCATCGGCGTCCTGACTCTCACCCCCTATGACTACTGGCGGCGCACCCACGCCATGCATCACGCGACGTCGGGCAATCTCGACCGGCGCGGCCTGGGGGTGATCGAGATGCTCACCGTCGAGGAATATCTCGCCCTGTCGCCGATCCGCCGGCTGGGCTACCGCCTCTATCGCAATCCGCTGGTGATGTTCGGCCTGGGCCCGGCCTTCGTGTTCTTCATCCAGCAACGCGTGCCGGTCGGGCTGATGCGCGAGGGCTGGCGCCCCTGGGTCTCCACCCTGGGCAACAGCCTGGCGGCCCTGGTCGGCTGCGCCGTCCTGGTCTGGCTGGTCGGCCTCGCCCCCATACTGATCGTCAACGCCCTGACCATGCTGATCGCCGCCACCATCGGGGTCTGGCTGTTCTTCGTGCAGCACCAGTTCGAGGGCGTGGCCTGGGCGCGCCACTCCGATTGGCAGCGCGAGGACGCGGCGCTGCTGGGCAGCTCGCACTATGACCTGCCGCCGGTGATGCGCTGGCTGACCGCCAATATCGGCATCCACCACGTGCACCACCTGTCCAGCCGCATCCCCTTCTACCGCCTCACCGAGGTGCTCTCCGACCATCCGGAACTGAAAGGCGTCAGCCGGATCGGCCTGCGTGAAAGCCTCAGCTGCGTTCCCCTGGCCCTTTGGGATGAGGCCGGCCAGAAGCTGGTCTCGTTCAGCGAACTGCGTCGCCGCGACCGTCTCGCCGCCTGACCTGGCATTCCGTGGCGTAAGCCTCCCCTCGCGTCACCGTTGACTAAGACCGCCGGCCCGACGCCAACTGCCCCCAAGCACAACAAGACTTGGGAGGCGGCCATGACCGGGTGGCTATTCGCGGATGTCTGGGAAGCGATCGCCGGGGCGCAGCCGGACAGGCCGGCCCTGATCCAGGGGGAGCGCGTGGTGACCTGGGGCGCCTTCGACGCCCGGGCCGACGCACTGGCCGCCCGACTGGTGGCCGCTGGCGTGGGATCAGACGCCAAGGTCGCGGCCTATCTCTATAACGGCCCGGAATATCTTGAGGTCTATTACGCGGCCTTCAAGGCGGGGCTGGACCCCATCAACACCAACTATCGTTATGGCGGCGAGGAGCTGGTCTACCTCTTCGACAACGCCGACGCCGAGGTGGTGGTGTTCCACGCGGGCTTCACTGAGACGCTGGAGGCCATCCGCCCGCGCCTGCCCAAGGTGAAGCTGTGGATCGCGGTCGCCGAGCCCGGCCATCCGGCTCCGGCCTGGGCCGAGGACTACGAGACCATCGTCGCCAAGACCCCCGCCCAGCGGCCCGTGAGGGCGTCCTGGGGGCGCTCCCCCGACGATCTGGTGCTGCTCTACACCGGCGGCACCACTGGCATGCCCAAGGGCGTGATGTGGCGGCAGGACGATCTGTTCCAGGTGCTGGGCGCCGGCGGCAATGCGGCGTTGGGCATCGCGCCGGCGACCTCGATCCCGGAGCTGATCGCCCGCATCCAGGGGCCCGAGCACCTTCGCGCGACGATGATCACCGCCGCGCCGCTGATGCACGGGACCGGTCAGTTCTCGGCGTTCATCTCGCTCATTTCCGGCGGCACGGTCTGCACCCTGCCCTCGCGCAAGTTCGACGCGGTCGAGTTGTGGAATGAGACCGAGCGGCTGAAGGCGACCAATATCGTGCTGGTGGGGCTGGCCTTCTCCACCCCCATGCTCGAGGCGCTCGAGGCCGATCCCGGCCGCTGGGACCTTTCGAGCATCCGCGCCATGAGCTCGTCCGGCTCCATGTGGAGCCAGGAGAACAAGCGCGGCCTGCTCAGCCACATCCCCGGCGCCATGATCGCCGACAGCTTCGGCTCGTCGGAGGCGGTGGGGCTTGGCGCCTCCGCGTCAGCGGCCGGAGCCGAGGCCCAGACCGCGGCCTTCATGCTGGGCCCGAACACGGCGGTGTTCACCGAGGATGGCCGGCGGGTGGAGCCGGGCTCGGGCGAGCGAGGCCTGGTGGCGGTGTCCGGCTTCCTGCCGATGGGCTATTACAAGGACGAAGCGAAGAGCGCCAAAACCTTCCTGACTTTCGAGGGAACCCGCTGGTCGGTGCCGGGCGACTGGGCCGAGGTCAATGCCGATGGCACGCTGAAACTGCTCGGCCGCGGCTCGCAATGCATCAACACCGGCGGCGAGAAGGTCTTCCCGGAAGAGGTCGAGGAGGCGCTGAAAACCCACGCCCACGTGCGCGACGCGGTCGTGGTGGGGGTGCCAGATCCGCGCTTCGGCGAGCGCATCTGCGCGGTGGTGGAGCCGGAGGGCGCCCACGACCTGACGCTCGCCGCGATGTCGGACCACGTGAAGACCCAGCTGGCCCACTACAAGGCGCCGCGCGAACTCGTAGTGGTCGAGTCCATCGGCCGCGCCCCCAACGGCAAGGTCGACTACAAGGCGGTCAAGGCGCTGGCCCTGGTCGCCCTTGGGGTCCAGGCCTAGCTGTCGGAGCCTGCATCGGCCTTGATCTGGGCGGCGGCGGCGGCGGCGGCCTGGCGATCCTGCTTCTCGACCACCTGGGTCAGGCCCTGGAGGATCAGCGCGCGTTCTTCCGGGCCAGCCTCGGACCGGTGCAGCAGCCGCATCGAGCCCAGGTGCACCTTGACGCTCATGGGATTGATCCGCCCCGTCTCGCTGGCCCGATCGATCAGATCGCAGAGCGAGCGCGAGGCCTGGGCCAGGCTGTCGTCGGTCAGCACCGCGCAGGCCGAGATCACCCGGGTCGAGGCCTTGTACATCTCCTCGATGTCGTAGCCCGGCTGGGCGGCCAGGGCGTCCATGGCGGCCATGGCGGCGTCGATCTCGCTCAGGAACTCCTCGCGGTGTCCATCGATCACGCCCTGGCCGCGCTTCAGGGCCTCGCCCACATGCAAGCCGCCGCTCTTCTGGATCATCGAGGCCAACCGAGGCTTCACATGGTATTTCTTAACGACGCTCATAGCGCGGCCTTCTGTGCGACGATCATGTTGTTGAGTTCATCCTGGCTCAGGTTCGGCTCCTGGGCCGCGCCCATCTCGATGGGCTTGTCGTCCCTGCGGCGGCCGTCCGGAAACTCCGCGGGCGGCCCCATCTGCTTGAAGCGTCGATCGGGCCCCACATAGCTGTCGGTCTCGATGAACACCCGGCTGGCCTGGGCCACCCAGAAGATACGCTGCAGGATCACCGCCGGGGTGATCGGCTTGGCGATGATGAAATTGGCGCCGCAGTCGCGGGCCTTGATCACGTGCGATTTGCGGGTGTGGGCCGTGACCACGATGGTCGGCGTCAGCCGCCCGGCGTCGCCGCCCTCGCGGCGCAGCCAGTGGACGAACTCATAGCCGTCCATAACCGGCATCTGGCCGTCAGTCAGGATCAGGTCGAAAGTCTGGCGTTTGCAGACCTCCACCGCCTCCATGGCGCTGGTGCAGCGCACCTGGTCGCGCAGGCCAAAGCTGGTGAGGACGCTCGACAACAGGTCCAGCGCCTGCTGATTGTCGTCGATCACGAGGGCCGTGGCCTTCTCGAGATTGATCCGCGTGGTGGTCTGCATGCTCGGGCCCAGGGCGCGCGGGCAGGCCTCGCGCAGCCTGTCTTGGTTAAGGGCCGGAAGTAAATTTCAGGTTCCAATTTCGCACAGGTCACCCGGATTGGGCGGCCGATGAGAGCATTCGTCGCGGGGCGGACTTTGGGCTATCAGAGGCGCAGTCACCCAGGAGTCCCCATGCGCCTCGCCGCCGCCCTGATCGCTTCGATCACCCTGACCGCCTCCGCTGCAGGCGCAGCGCCGAGCCCTGACCAGACCGTGGCGAAGATCGTCGCCAGCCCGGCCTTCAAGACAGCGGTCCAGACCCTCGCCGACCAGCACGACCGCACGGTCGCCGACATCATCACCCTGACCGAAATCCCGGCCCCGCCCTTCAAGGAGGCCGAGCGCGGCAAGGCCCTGTTGGCCATGTGGAAGGCCGCTGGCCTGACCGATGTGCAGATGGACCCGGAGGGCAATGTCACCGGCGTTCGCCCCGGGACCCGCACCAAGGGCAAGGGCCCCTTCGTGGTGCTGGCCGCTCACCAGGATACGGTGTTTCCAGAAGGCACGGATGTGAAGGTCCGTCGCGAGGGGACCAGGCTGATGGCGCCTGGCATCGGCGACGACACCCGCTCCCTCGCCGTCGTCCTGGCCTATATGCGCGCCCTCGACGCCGCCAGGATCCGCACCAAGTCCGACGTGCTGTTCGTAGCCAATGTCGGCGAGGAAGGTCCCGGCGACCTACGCGGCGTCCGCTACCTGTTCAACAAGGGCGTCTATAAGGGCCGGATCAGCGCCTTCTTCTCGATGGACAGCTATGACCCGGCGGGGATCACCGACCAGGGCGTCGGCTCCAAGCGCTATCACGTGGTCTTCCGGGGCCCCGGCGGCCACAGCTACGGCAGCTTCGGCATCGTCAATCCCATGGCCGCGATGGCCCGGTCCGTGGTCGACCTCTACGCCATCGATGCGCCCAAGACCCCCAAGACCACCTATTCGGCCAGCGTCACCGGCGGCGGCACCTCGGTGAACTCGATCCCCAACGAGGTGTTCATGGACTTCGACATGCGCTCCGAGAGCGCGGAGCAACTGGCCAAGCTGGACGGCAAGCTGTTGGCCATCCTCGACGCGGCGGTGGCCGGCGAGAACGCGGCCCGGTCCACCCGCTTCGGCAAGGTCAGCTATGAGGCCAAGCTGATCGGCGAGCGGCCCGCCGGCCGCACCGATCCCAACACCGACATCGTCCGCCTGACCCAGGCGGCCGTGGCCGCCGCCGGCTTCACGCCGACGCATGAGGCGTCCTCGACCGATTCCAATGTGCCGATGAGCCTGGGGATTCCCGCCGTCACCATCGGCTCCGGCGGCACGGGCGGCCGCGCCCACGCCCTGGACGAATGGATCGACGTGGAGAAGGCCGCCAGCGTCAAGGGCATGCAGGTTGGCCTCGCCGCCCTGCTGGCCACGGCCGGCGTCGACTAGTCCTTGCGGCGCGGCGGGCCCTTGAAGGGCTTGCCGCCGCCCTTGCCGGGACCGGGCGGACCCTTGCGCGGGCCGTGCGACGACGGCGGGCTGGAGCGTTCCGGACGGTCGCCGCGATCCGGACGGGCGTCGTTGGACGGCTTCTTCTTGTTGAAGGGCTTCTTGACGAAGGGCGCAGCCCCGCCGGAGGACGAGCGCGGCCCGGGCGGGGCCGAGGGCTCGATGCGGATGTCCTCGCCTTCGGTCGCCTTGATCGCCTGGGCGAACTTGGCTTCCGCGCCCTTGGAGATCTCGAACTTGGTTTCGTTGTCGAAGATGCGGATCGCGCCGATGTCCGGCTTGGTCACATGGCCCAGACGGCAGATCAGCGGGATCAGCCACTTGGGATCGGCGTTGTTCTTGCGACCCACCGTGACCCGGAACCAGACCACGTCGTCCGGCGACAGACGGTCAGGCTTGCCGAACTCGCGCTCGCCGCGGTCGCCGCGATCGGGACGCTCGCCACGCTCGGCGCGGTCCGGGCTCCAGCGGTCGCTCTTCGCGGAACTGCCGCGGTCGCGCGGATCCTCAAAGAGATCCTCCGGCGACGGCAGGCGGGCGCGGTAGAGCCGGATCAGGGCGGCGGCCACATGCTCGGGGCTCTTGGTCTCCAGCACCTTGGCGGCCAGCGCCAGATCTTCCTCGGCCGGCGCCTCAGCCAGGACCGGGTCTTCCAACAGGCGAACCTGATCCTTGGCCCGGATCGCGTCGGCGGTCGGCGCGGCGCCCCACTCGGCGTCGATATTGCCCGACGACAGCAGCATCTCGGCCTTGCGACGGCGGGTATAGGGCACGATCAGCACCGAGATGCCCTTGCGTCCGGCCCGGCCCGTCCGGCCGGAGCGGTGCAGCAGTCCGGCCTTGTTCACCGGCAGATCGGCATGGATCACCAGGCCAAGGTCGGGCAGGTCGAGGCCACGGGCGGCCACGTCGGTGGCGACGCAGACCCGGGCATGGCCGTCGCGCAGCGCCTGCAGGGCGTCTGAACGCTCCCGCTGGCCCAGTTCGCCGGACAGGCCGACGACCGAGAAGCCACGCTCGCGCAGGGCCGAATGCATGTGCCGCACGCCCTCGCGGGTGTTGCAGAACACCAGGGCGCCGGGGGCCTCGAAGAAGCGCAGTACGTTGACGACCGCGTGCTCGATCTCGTTCGGGGCCACGCGCATGGCGCGGTATTCGATGTCGCCATGCGGTTCGTTGCGCTGAATGGTGTCGATGCGCAGGGCGTCGCGCTGATAGCGGCGAGCAAGCGCGGCGATTTCCTTGGCGATGGTCGCCGAGAACAGCAGGGTCCGACGGCCTTCGGGCGCGGAATCCAGGATCTCCTCGAGATCTTCGCGGAAGCCCATGTCGAGCATCTCGTCGGCTTCATCAAGCACGACGACGCGCAGAGCCTTGGGATTCAGATTGCCCCGCTCGAGGTGATCCTTCAGACGGCCGGGGGTGCCGACCACGATGTGGCAACCGGAGGCCAGGGCCCGCTGCTCGCGACGCGGATCCATGCCGCCGACGCAGGACACCACCACGGCGCCGGCGTCCTTATAGAGCCAGGTCAGTTCGGCGTTCACCTGCAGGGCCAGTTCGCGGGTCGGCGCGATCACCAGGGCGAGCGGCGCCCCGGGATTGGTCAGGCGTTCAGCGCTCTCAAGCAGGGTCGGGCCGAAGGCCAGGCCGAAGGCGACGGTCTTGCCGGAGCCGGTCTGGGCGGAGACCAGCAGATCGCGGCCGGCGGCCTCAGGGGCCAGCACCGCAGCCTGAACCGGGGTCGGCTCGGCGTAACCCTGTGCGGCGAGCGCGCGCTCCAGGGCGGCATGGGTGGCAGGAAATGGCATGGGATGTCCTTCGTCCCGCGACACACACAGAAACAGCGCGGGGGCGCCTAATGGGCCCATGTGTCGCCAGGAGCAAGACCTAATGTCTCAGACGGCCCTGCGGCCGAGCGACGCCTAGGCCTTGTGGCGGACGCCATCCTCGCTGCGGATCATCCCGGCGACCGCGCGCCGCAACAGATCCCAGTGGGGGGAATAGGCGTCCATGACGACCCCGGTGATTCGCTCCGGCGTGATCCGGACCATCTTGCGCTCGCCGACCGAGCGTTCTGGCTTGGCGATAGCTTCGTCTTGCATTTCAGTTTTCACGACGTTCTCCGGAAGTGTTCCCGGATGAATCAGCCTTAAAGTCGGCCACCCACCTCGGGCATAACGTTCGACCAGACCAGCAAGTCGTAGTTTATCCAGATTTCACGCTCGCGAATATTTCGCAATAACACGTATCTCCAAAATGAGTACACCCATTTTGGGGCAGGTTATCAGGCCGCCTTTTGCAGCTCCTGTTTCACACGCTCCGCCAGGGTTTTGATATCGATCGGCTTGGGCAGGAACGAGATATTGGCTTCGCCCTCCAGCAGGTTGGAGAACTCGGCTTCGGCATAGCCGGAGATGAACATCACGGGCGCGCCGCCCAGATAGACCCGGGCGGCCTTGAGCAGGTCGGGGCCCTGCATGCCCGGCATGACCACATCGGAGATCATCAGGTCGATGGAGCCGGCATGCTCTTCGGCCAGTTCCAGGGCCTCTTCGCCGGAGGCCGCCTCGATCACCTCATAGCCCCGGGCGCGCAGCAGCTTGGCGGCGACGCCGCGCACGGCGTCCTCGTCTTCCACGAAGAGGATGCGGCCGGCGCCAGAGAGATCGCGGGCCTGCGGACGGACCGGCTTGACCGGCGCCGGAACCGGCGCGGCGCCGATGGCGGGCACGTGGACCGGCAAGAAGATGCGGAAGGCCGCGCCGTCGCCGGGCTTGGACGCCACAGCAATCCAGCCGTCCGACTGCTTGACGATGCCATAGACGGTGGCCAGGCCCAGGCCCGTGCCCTCGCCCACCGGCTTGGTGGTGAAGAAGGGGTCGAAAATCTTGTCCATGACCTCGGGCGCGATGCCGGGGCCGTCGTCGGACACCTCGATCAGCGCCTGCTCGCCCACGGCGGTGGGATAGCCCAGGGCGTGAGCCTCGGCCTCGCTGACGCGGGCGGTGCGGATCTTCACCCGCGACCCGCCGAAGGAACGCGCCGCGTCCCGGGCGTTGACCGCCAGGTTCATGACCGCCGTCTCCAGTTGCCCCCGGTCGGCGCGCACATGCGGCAGGTTGCGGCCGTACTCGGTCTCCAGCGTCACGTCCTCATGCAGGACGCGGCGCAGCAGCACCTCGAACTCGCTGATCAGCTCGCCCAGGTCGAGGATTTCGCGCTGCACGGTCTGTTTGCGGGAGAAGGCCAGCAGCTTGCGGACCAGGTCAGCGGCGCGGGTCGAGGTCTGGCGGATCTCGTTCAGCCCCTCATAGGAGGGGTCGCCCACCGGGTGGCGGCTGGCCAGCACGTCCAGCTGCATGAAGATGGCGGTGAGCAGATTGTTGAAGTCGTGGGCCACGCCGCCGGCCAGCTGGCCGATGGCCTGCATCTTCTGGCTCTGGGCCAGCTGCAGCTCGATCTGCTTCTGCTCGGAGACGTCGACCAGATAGGCGACCCAGCGGCCGTCGCTCTTGGACAGATAGAGGTGGGCGATCTTGGTCGGATCGCGGGCCAGGCGCACTTCCAGCGCCGCGCCATTGGTGGTGCCCTCGTCCAACTTGGTCTTGGCGTCGGCGCGCGAGGCCGGCTCGATCAGCTCGCCGAACATCGAGCCCGGCCCGCCGAAGCCCGGCATGGCGGCAAGCGTCGGATTGGCTTCGAGGATCTTGGACTCGAAAGGGTCCTCGCCTTCGAGCAGGGCCGCGCCGAACGGCGAGGCGGCGGCGAAGGCGTCCAGCACCTTGGGCGGCGGCGGCTTGGCGCTCGTGAAGGCGCTCAGAACTTCAGCAGCGGCGCGCGGCAGGGCCAGCTGGTCGGCGGGCGGACCAGACAGCCGCACCAGATAGCGACGCTCGCCCAGGGCGGCGACCGTGGCCTGATGCTCCGCGCCCTGGGCGCGGATCGAGGCCTGGCCGAAGCCGTCGCGGCGGGCGGTGGTCAGGGCGGAGAACAGGCTCGAGGCTGAGGCCCCGGTCTTGGGCAGGCGGGTCGCCGCGCCAAGGATCTCGCGCCAGCCGGCGTTGGCGGCCTGAATGCGGCCGTCGGCGGCGGCGATGGCCGCCGGCTCCGACAGGGCGTCGATCAGGGTGTCGGCGCCGGGCTCATGGTCCGCATGGGGCTCCGTCGAGGAACGCAGCACGAACAGCCCCAGGCAGGCGACGCCCGCCAGGCCGATCAGCAGCAGCAGTCCGGCCAGGGTCGCGGGGCCGGCATTGAGCGCCGGCGCGCCGGCGAACATCACAGCCATGATGAAAAACACCACCGCAGCCGCGGTCAGCGGATCAAAACGACGCTTCCCTGTGTCTCGGGCGTCGGTGCGGTGTTGAAGCTCGGCCATGGGGTATCCCAGCCGTGGGTCTTGGGAGGAGGCCGGAGCCTCGTTCGAATCACTCATCAGCATAGACTCGGAAGGGTTTTTCGCCGAGCGGCGACGCACCCGCCAGGATTGTGATTTTCCTGGCGCGAAAAGGGGTTGCTGCGGGGCTCATGCGGCGTCCGCCGTGAGGCCCGCGCCGTTCATGATGAAGCCGATGATCTTGGCCACCGCCTCATAGTGTTTCGGCGGGATGAACTCATCGACCTCGACCGCGGCGTAGAGCGAGCGCGCCAGCGGCGGGTCCTCGATCACCGGCACCCCGGCCTCCTCGGCCACGGCGCGAATCTTCAGCGCCAGCGAGTCCAGGCCCTTGGCGACGCAGATCGGCGCCCCGCCCTCCCCGGCCTCGTACTTCAGCGCCACGGCGTAGTGGGTCGGGTTCATGACCACCACGGTGGCGGTCGGCACCGCCGCCATCATCCGCCGGCGCGAGCGCTGGATGCGGATCTGCTTCTGCTTGGCTTTGACGTGGGGATCGCCCTCGGTCTGCTTGTAGTCGTCCTTGAGCTCTTCCTTGCTCATCCGGTGGCGGGCCATGAACCGCTGGCGCTGCCAGAACCAGTCAAAGCCGGCGATCACCAGCAGGAAGCCGCCGATCGAGAACACCAGCCGGCGCAGGATGTCGCAGAGGTAGGGCAGGATCGCCATCGGATCCATCGCCGCCAGACCCGGCATGTCGCGCATGTGGGGCTTCATCACCAGCCAGGCGATCCAGGCCACCAGCATGACCTTCACGATCGACTTGGCGAACTGCATCATCGAGTCGAGACCGAAGAGCCGCTTCAGGCCCGACATCGGCGACAGCTTGTCGAAGCTGGGCGCCAGCTTGCCCGGCGTCCACAGCAAGCCGGTCTGGGCGACATTGCCCACGACGCCGGCGATCACCGAGGCGGCCAGCACCGCCGCCAGCATCGGAACCGCCGCCATCAGCGCCTGATGGGCCACCTGCACCCCACCGCCGCCGCCGACCGAGAAGGCCTCGGGATGCTCAAGGAAGGGCTTCAGCGCGACCGCCATGTTGCGGCTCATCGCGCCCCCCGACACGGCGATCACCGCCGCCGCGGCCATGAACGAGGACAACTGCGGCAGGTCCGGGGTCTTGGGCACGTCGCCCTTGGCCCGGGCGTCGGCGAGTTTTCGCGCCGATGGTTCTTCTGTTTTGTCTTCGGGATCGTCCGCCAAATCAGCCCCCGAAGACGCCGAGCAGGTTGCGATACCCGTCGACCCAGACCATGCCGACCGTACCCAGGCTGAGGGCGAAGATCGACAGGCCGAACAGGACGATCAGGGGAGAGGCGACGAAGAACACCTGAAACTGCGGCATGACCCGCCCGACCAGGCCGGTGGCCACGTTGAACACCAGGGCGAACACCGCCACCGGAGCCGATAGCTGGACCCCCATCTTGAACGCGCCGGAGACGGTGCGAACCGCCAGCTCACCCGCGTCGGCCACCGGCACGGCGTGGCCGAAGGGGAACAGGCTGTAGGACTTCACGATCCCGGCCAGGAACAGGTGGTGCAGGTCGGTGGTCATGATCAGCACCGTGCCGATCAGGCTGAGAAAGGTGCCCAGCGTCGCGGAGTTCTGGGTGATGCCGGGCGCGGCGGTCTGGGCGAAGGACAGGGTGGTCTGGATCGAGACGATCTCGCCGGCCACGGCCAGAGCCGTCATGAACAGCCGCAGGATGGTGCCGATCATCAGGCCGATCAGGATCTCGCCGATCATCGCGCCCGCCAGTCCGCTGACCGTGCCGGGTATGACCGGCAGGACCGGCGAGACCACCGGAACCAGCATCAAGGTCAGCAGGAAGGCGAAGGCCATGCGGATGCGGGCTGGCACCACTTGATCCCCCAGCCCTGGGATCAGCATGATCAGGGCCGCGAGCCGGGCGAAGATCAGGCCGCCGGCGTAGATCTGCTGGGCTGTGGCGTAGGACTCCACGGCCCTACATGGCCGCGATGCGGGCGGCGATATGCTGCATGAAGCTGTTCATCAGGGCGCCCATCAGCGGCAGGAAAAACAGCAGGGAAATGAACACCGCCACGATCTTCGGGGCGAAGACCAGGGTGGCTTCCTGAATTTGGGTCAGGGCCTGCATCAGGCCGATGGCTACGCCCACGACCAGGCCGACGATCAGCACGGGGGCCGAAAGTTGGATGGTGAGCCAGATGGCGTCGCGACCGACGTCCAGCACCTCGGCGCCGTTCATGGAGGCCTCTCGGATAAGCGTTAACCTTACCGGCGGACCATGCCCGGACATGGTTAACGAAGCCTAACGCAGGGCCTTTTCCAGGGCGCGCGCGGCCTCCGCCGGGGTCAGCTTGTCCTGGTCGCGATCGACGCTGTAATTGGCCGACCGCATGGCCGCGACATCCACCGCTCCCACCAGCGGCCGCAGGGCCGCGATCAGCCGGCGGTCTCCGGCCCGCCTGGGAGAGATCAGGATCACCGCGTCATAGGGCGGCAGGGCGCCCTTGGGGTCGGTCAGCACCGTCAGATGGTCGGCGGCGATCCGGCCGTCCGAGGAGAAGGCTGAGATCACATCTGCCTCGCCGCCGGACAGCGCCCGGTACATGAAGGTCGGCTGGAAGGACCGCTGGGCCTTGAAGTGGAAACCGTAGGCCGTGTCGACCGCCTTCCATTCCGGCCGGGACAGGAACTCCAGATCCGAGCCCAGGGTCAGGCTGGGCGCGGCCCGGGCGAGGTCGGCGAGGCTGGTGACGCCCAGGGCCTGGGCCCGGTCGGTCCGCATCGCGAAGGCATAGGCGTTCTCGAAGCCGAGCGAGCCCAGGACGATCACGCCATCGCGACGCTTCAGCTCCGTGGTCAGGCCGGCCAGCACCGCCGCGCGGCCCGGATTGTCCTGCCGGTTCAGCACATTGGCCCAGAGCGTCCCGGAATAGTCGACATAGACATCGAGTTCGCCAGCCGCCAAAGCCCGATAGGCCACCGCCGAACCCAGGTCCTCCTTGCGGGAGACCTTGGCGCCCGTTCGCTCCAGGCGATCGGCCATCAGTTCGGCCAGGATATATTGCTCGGAAAAGTTCTTGGCCCCGACGACGTAGCTGGCTTTGGCGTCAACATGGACGACCGGGATCACCGCGACCACGCAAGCCACGACCAGGGCCGCTGCGCCACCCCAGATCAGCCGACCATCCCGGCGAGAAAATCCTGATTCCACAAGGCCCAAGAGCTGATCGACGACCAGGGCCAGGACCGCCGAGGCGGCGCAGCCGAACAGCACCGACACCCAGTTCTCGGTCTGCAGTCCGGCGAAGATGTAGTTGCCCAGACTGGTCTGACCGACCGGGGTCGACAGGGTCGCGGCGCCGATGGTCCAGACGGCGGCGGTGCGCACCCCGGCCATGATCACCGGCATGGCCAGCGGAAGCTCGACCTGGAACAGCCGCTGCGCAGGCGTCATGCCGACCCCGTCGGCGGCCTCGCGCACGGCCGGGTCGACGCCGAGGATTCCCGCCGTCGCGGTCCGCAGCATGGGCAGCATGGAATAGAGGGTGAGCGCCAGCAGCGAGGGCAGGAAGCCCAGCGCCGAAAATCCATGGCCGGACAAAGACTTGACCAGGGCCGAGAGCCCCAGCAGCAGCGGATAGAACAGGGCCAGCAGAGCCAGGCTGGGAATGGTCTGGATCAGGCCGGCAAAGGCCAGGACGGGCCAACGCAGCCGGGGGCTGCGGCTGGCGGCGACGGCGAGCGGCAGGCTGATCGCCACCCCGAGCACCAGCGCGCTGGCGCTGAGCAGCACGTGCCATCCAAGATAGTCGGGCAACAGCGCCCAGGCGGCGGCGATGGCCGGGCTCATGCGCCAAGCCCCAGGCGTTCGGCCAGCCGGACGGCCTGGCGGCGCGGGGCGTCCATCAGGGCGCGGACCTTGGGATCGGCGGACGCCGCCAGGATCTGGGGCGGACCGTCGGCCAGGATCACGCCGTCGTCGATCACCAGGATGCGGTCAGCCAGCAGCACGGCCTCGGCCATGTCATGGGTGACCATCACCGTGGTCAGGCCGAGCCGTTCATGCAGGGCGCGGACATCGGTCCCAAGCGCGTCGCGGGTGATCGGGTCGAGGGCGCCGAACGGCTCGTCCATCAGCATGACCGCCGGCTCGGCGGCCAGGGCGCGGGCCACCCCCACCCTCTGGCGTTGACCGCCCGAGAGGGCGGCGGGGGCGCGGCCCGCGACCTCGCGCGGCAGGGCGATGAGGTCCAGGAGCGCGTCCACCCGGGCCGCGATCCGCGCCGGATCCCAGCCCAGCAGCTTGGGCGTGATGGCGATGTTCTCAGCCACGGTCAGGTGCGGGAAGAGGCCCACCTCCTGAAACACATAGCCGATGCGGCGGCGCAGGATGTGGGGGGCGACCCCCGCCGCGTCCTCACCATCGATCCGCACCTGACCGGCGTCGAGGACGGCCAGGCCATTGATGGCCTTGAGCAGGGTGGTCTTGCCGGACCCCGAGGCCCCGACCAGGGCCACGAAGGTCCCGGCCGCGATCGACAGGGTCACGCCGCCTAGCGCGACGTGACCGCCATAGGTCTTGCGGACCTCAAGGAGTTCGATCTTGGCGGCGCCCATGAGGAAATTGCTAGCACGGGTTTTGCGGACGCGCGCGGCCTTAGAGTTCGGTCGGGTCGTCGTCGTTGGCGGGTTCTTCGTCGGCCTCGTCGGCTTCCAGCTCGGCGGAAGCGGCGGCGGCGGCGGCCTGAACCTTGGCCTTGCGGGACTTCGGCGCAGCGGCCTTGGGGGCAGGCTTGGCGGCGGCGCGCTGGGCGAGTTCGGCGTCGATCAGCGGCAGGAGGGCGACGGCCTGCTCCTGCTGGCGGGCCACAGCCGAGGCGGTCAGCCGCTGGGCGTTCTGGCGCAGATTGGCGAGCTCAGAATCGTCCATTCCCGGGATCATGTCGGCTATGGCCATGAGACTTCTTTCTGGCAGGTGCGCGGCTTCTGGCCGCGCGGAACAGGACCGGCGCATGACGCGCCAGTCCTGTGGTAACGCGCAGCCGGTCAGACCGACTTCAGATTGACCGCATTTTCCTTGCCCGAGCGCGAGTCGCGCTCCAGGTCGAAGCCGACCTGCTGGCCTTCATTGAGGGCGTTCAGATCCGAACGCTCCAGAGCGGAGATATGGACGAACACGTCCTTGCCGCCATCATCGGGCTGGATGAAGCCAAAGCCCTTGGTGGGGTTGAACCATTTCACTGTTCCGGTCGCCATGACAGCCTCCGTGTCGCGTGGGGCCGTCGGAAGATTCCGGCGGGCCATCGAGTCTGGAAGGGTCGGCGTCCAAGATTCGCCACGCGGGGGGACGGCCTTTAGAGCGTTGCGCAGCAGATATCGACGAAGGCGTCATAGGTCTATTCCGCAACCGCCGCCAGAAATCTGTCGAAGGCGCGTGGATTTAAATTCCGCCAGGTCAGATCGCGGCGCGGGCAGACATCACCAGGCTCGCCAAGGCTGCGAGCGGCTTCGACCGTGAAATTCGGATTTTCCAAGCCGCACGAGACAAAATACGCGGCCCACCCCTCGAAAATACCGAAGCTGCGCCGGACCGGGGCTGTTCATCAGGGGGGAATGGGCGCAAGGTTTGCCGATGCGCGCAAACCCCATGCCCAAGACCGCCCGGCAGGCCATCATCAGCCTGCGCAAGGAAATCGAAGCCGCCCGCGCCGAGGGCGTCAATCTGGAAGCCTTCGTCGTCCGCCTGACGCCGCGCGACGATTCCGCCCTCAAGCGCGACCCGGAAATCCCGGTCACCGACATCAGCTTCGCCAATGGCGAGATGCGCTTCCTGGGCGTCCGCGTCCTGAAGGGCGCTGTCAGTTGCCTGGAGCCCAGCCCCGCCGAATAGGCCGGGTTTGGCAGACCCCGCTACGGGTCGATCAACAGATTCAAGAACGCCTTCGCATCGAGACACCGCCCGGGTTCACATCCGCGCGGCGACGCGAGGGCGTTCGTTCGAACGGCCCGGGCGGAAGCGCATATTCGAATTCCAAAGATTTAGCTGGATATCGAATGCGCGACGTGCCACCCTGGATCATCGAATATCGCTTTGGCTTCGGTTGCTCTCCACGCTTGTTCTTCGGATCGAGTCCGAGCCCACGACAATCCTCTCCGACAATTTGATCGTTCGTCTCATCTGGGTCGCACGAACCTACACCTCAAAGGGTGATCTACATGTCTACTGGCACGGTTAAGTGGTTCAACTCCACCAAGGGCTTCGGCTTCATTCAACCTGACGACGGCGGCGCGGACGTGTTCGTCCACATCTCGGCCGTCGAACGTTCGAGCCTCGGCTCGCTGAACGAAGGCCAAAAGGTCGGCTACGAGCTGGAACGCGATCAGCGCTCCGGCAAGATGTCGGCTGGCAATCTGCAAGCCGCCTAAGGCTCGCTCCCGTCGGTCCGCCGACGGAACGAACAGATCAGACGGTCGGCGTCCGCGCCGGCCGTCTTTTTCGTGCGCGCTGCGCTCGCCGACCGGATTCCAGGGCCTCTCAGTCTCGTTTACATGCGTAATATGTTGTGCCACCCTGCCGGTCCTGGGTGGAGGTCGAATTGAGCCAGTTGCTGATGGTGTTTGAGCACGCGGCGCTGCCGCAGAAGGTCGTCTTTGTCTTCCTGCTGGCGTCGCTTCTATTGGCGGTCCTGTCCGCCGCAGCGGCCCTGGGGCGCCGCTCCAACCCGAACGCCTCCCTGCCTTTCGCGTCGAAAATCTCATACGCGGCGCTGGCGGCCGGGCTGCTGGTCGGCGCCCTGGACGCCTTCCACATGATGGACACGACCCTTCGGTTGGCCGTGTCCCCAAGCGCCAAGGACCTGGCGCCCGGCGTCATGGAAATCGCGACCCTGGTCGGGCTGGGCGCCCTGTCGGGTCTGGTGGGCGCCTTGGTCCAGGCCGGGTCTATCGACAGGCCTGAAACCTCGCGGTCGAACTAGCCCCCCATCGCCAGGACCGCCAGATCTAGCGCGGGACCGCGACCTCCGGCGGTGCGGGAATCGGCGCTTCGGCCAGGGTCATGGCGCGTGCGGCGCCGGGGTCGCCGCCTCCGGCAGGGCGACTTGCGGCGTCTGCGGCGGCTCCACCCCGTTGGCGAGCCAGTCCGGACAGGCGTAGCGCAAGGATTGTGGCATATCGGGATCGGCGCACTGGGCGACCATCATGGCGTTGTAGTTCCTGGCCCGGACATAGGCCTGCTCCAGGCCAGGCAGTTGCCGGGCGCCCTCGCGGACCAGATTCCGGTCCTGACCGGAGTCCGCCCGATGATGGTTCAACAAGTCCGCGACGGCCGGGGGCGTCGCGCGACGCGACGGACCGTTCGCGCCAGGGTCGTGGCTGGCGAAGCGGTCGGCGGCGGCGAAGTCGTAACGTCCCGCCACGCTCATGGTCCCGCCGAACGTGAAGCTCGGCTTGGCCGCCAGCGTCTCCGCCGCCCAGGTCATCAGCTTGCCAGCCCCCTCGCGATAGGCGGCCTCCAGAGGCGGCGCGCAGCCCAACGCCCGGGCCTCAGCCTTGAGGGTGGAACGGGCGTCGCCAAGCTTGGCCGAGGAGAAGCCGCTGAGATAGAGCGCCAGTGCCGGGCAGCCGGTCGCGGTGATCGGGGTCAATAGGACCAGCGCCCCCGGCCAGTCCTGGGCCCGAACCTTGACGAGCGCCGGGCCGAGATCAGGCTCGGCCTGGGCCGGGAGGGCCGCCACGGCCCAGAGCGCGGCGACCAGGGCGGCGGCCCGGCGATTCATGGCTTGGCGGGAGACGGTGTCGGGGCCGGCGCGGCGTCCGGCAGGGGCACATCGGGGACGGTGGAGGCGGCCACGACGGGGTTCGCCTGGCCCTCCGTGGCGGTCACCGGCTTGGGCAGCCACATGGCGTAGCCGACCAGAACAATGCCCAGCAGCAGGAACAACAGCCCCGGCGAGGCGCTGACCAGGTCGGCCTTGGCCCCGGTCAGATTGGCGCTGAAATTGAAATCGCCCTTCACCCCTTCGCGCAACAGGTCCGCGCCGATCCGCACGACGGCGTAGCCGATGACGAAGCAGATCACCTTCAGCAGGAAGGTGTAGGTGACGGTCAGCAAGGCGACGGACAGGGCCGGTGACATGGCGAGGCGTCCTGGATGCGAACCGTCAGCGTGGCAGGTTCAACTTGGGGGCGCAATGGGGCCAAGCCTGGCGTGGGGCGTGCGGGAACACGTCGGGTCCCCGCCTGCGCGGCGATACGCAGACACAGGGGTGAGCCCCTAGTGTGCTGGATCTGAAGTTCGCCTGCGCGTGGGATCGTCGTCGGAGCGAACTTCAGATCCAAAAAACACACGAGAATCAAAGAATCTCTAGTGTGCTTATCGAGTCCAAAATTCGTTCGAGCTCGCCTTAAGCGCAGGCGAATTTTGGAATCGGGACACTAGATCGGCATCCGCATGATTTCCTGGTAGGCGCTGATCACCTGGTCGCGGACGGCCATGACGGTTTCCAGGCTGGTCTCGGCGGCCGAGATGGCGGTGGCGACGTCGATCAGTTCGGCCTTGCCTTGGGTCTGGCGGACCATCTGGGTCTCGGCGTTCTTCGACGCGTGCACGGCGTCGGACATGGCGTTCTTGACCATGGCCCCGAAGTCGAGGCCGCCGCCCTCGGCGCCGGCGCCCGGCGCGGTGATCCCGTGGTTCTGGGAAGCAGCATAGGCCTTGGCGGCGGCGAGCGCGGTGATCATGGCCTAGGCCCCTATTTCTTCAGGAGATCGAGGGTGCGCATGTCCATGGCGCGCGCCGTCTCGATGACGTTGAGGTTGGCCTCGTAGGCCCGCTGGGCCTCTTTCATGTCGAGGGCTTCGATCAGCGGATCGACATTGGGCATCTTCACATAGCCCTGGGCGTTGGCGGACGGATTGCCGGGCTCGTACTCGGATTTGAACTCCGAGGTGTCGGGGGCGATCTTGGAGAGACGCACGCCCTGGCCGCCATCGACCCTGGTCGGCTCGAACACCGGCACCTGCCGACGATAGGGATCGCCGCCGGCGGTCTTGGAGGTGGAATTGGCGTTGGCCAGGTTCTCGGCGATGACCCGCATCCGCGCCTGTTGGGCGCGCAGGGCGGACGAGGCGATCGCCTGGGCCTGGCTGCCCATGCTGCGGATCTCAGCCATCTAGAACGCCCTTCTCAACGGCCCGGCGCCTTGGCCGCGGTGCGCAGCAGGTTCAGGGACTTCTGGTAGAAGCTGACGGCGGCGTCGTAGTTCATGCGCGCATCGGTCATCTTCATCATCTCCTCCTCCAGCACGACGGAATTGCCGTCGAGCGTGGTTTCGGAATCGGCGGACTTGGTCAGCTTGACCCCGGAGCCGGCGGCGGAGCGGTTGCGTTGCGAAGCGGGCAGCATATGGCCTGGCTGGGTCATGGCCATGACACCGGCCTGCATGGTTCCCGACTGGGCCTGGGCGCGCAGCTGGGCCTCGAAGCTGAAGGGCTTCAGGTCGCTGGGCGTGTAGCCGGGGGTGTCGGAATTGGCGACGTTCTGGGCGATGACCTTCTGTCGCTCGGAGAGATATCCGAGGCGGCCCCGCAGCATCGCGAACAGCGGAATGTCGGTGATATCCATGAACGAACATGGTGAAGAAATAGGGTTAATCGCTCCTTAAGACCCTTGGGGCACACGGGAGACGGCCAGGATTTCCGGCCGGGAGCCTTCCGTACCCCGCGATGCATTTCGCTGATTTCGCCCGCGCGGTCTTCGCGCTCGCCGTGACCATGGGCCTGATCGGCCTGGCCGCCGTCGCCCTGCGCCGTTGGGGGCCGGAGACCATCGCCCGCCTGTCCGGCCCGCGCCGCGAACGCCGCCTGGCGGTGCTCGAGACCCTGGTGCTGGATCCTGCGCGCCGGCTGGTGCTGGTCGCCTGCGACGGGGAGGAGCGGCTGCTGCTGCTGGGCGAGGGCCAGGTGCTGCCGCCGCCTGCGCGACCCGCCGCCGCCAAACCCCGCGCCGTGAAACCGAAGGACGCTTCCTGATGCGCAAGCTGATCACCGCCCTGGGGCTGGCGAACCTGAGGGCCGAGGACTGGCGCAAGGCGCTGGGCTATTCCCTGGTGGCGACCTTCGCCGGCCTGTTGATCCCCGGCCATGCGCTCGCCCAGGCCGTGAACATCAATCTGGGCACCGGCGCCGGCCTGACCGAGCGGGTGGTCCAGCTGATGGGCCTGCTCACCGTGCTGTCCCTGGCGCCCTCGATCGTGATCATGACCACCTCCTTCGTGCGGATCGTGGTGGTCCTGTCCCTGTTGCGCACGGCGCTGGGCCTGCAGCAGAGCCCGCCCAATTCGGTGATCATCAGCCTGGCGCTGTTCCTCACCGCCATCGTCATGGGCCCGACCCTGCAGCACTCCTATGACGAGGGGATCAAGCCGCTGCTGGACCAGCAGATCGAGCTGCCCCAGGCGTTCGACGCGGCCGGCGGCCCCTTGAAGACCTTCATGCTGGCCCAGGTGGACCGCGAGGACCTGTCCCTGTTCGTGCGGCTGTCGAAGATCGAACGGCCCAAGGCGATGACCGACATCCCGCTTAGGGTGGTGACCCCGGCCTTCATGATCTCGGAGCTGAAGCGGTCGTTCGAGATCGGCTTCCTGCTGTTCATTCCCTTCCTGGTCATCGACCTCGTGGTGGCTAGCGTGCTGATGAGCATGGGCATGATGATGCTGCCGCCGGTGGTGGTGTCCCTGCCCTTCAAGCTGATCTTCTTCGTACTGGTCGACGGCTGGCGACTGGTGGCCGGGAGTCTGGTGGAGAGCTTCCACCACGGCGCCGGGGGGTAGCGAGCCCGCCAGGCCTGGGCGCCTACCCCTTCGCCGCCTTGCGGGCGGGGGCGGCCTGGGCGGTCTTGGCGGGAACCGGGATTGGCGCGGGCGCAGGCGCGGCGGCGACCTGGCGGGTCGGCGGGCCGAGCGGCGCGGGCCGTTCCTTGAAGCGGGCCTTCATCTTGCCGACCCAGCCGGCGAAGCTCTCATTGTCGGCGGTCACCCGGCCGAAGTCGGCGACGCTGAGCTGGCCGTTGGAGATGCCCGACAGCGCCACCTGCAGCGCGTCGGGATTGTGCGCCTGGGCGATGAAGCCCTGATAGCGGGAATAGAGCCTCGTGAGCGAGGCGTCGTCGCCGGCCAGGCTGTAGGCCACTCCGGCGCGTAGCAGCTTGCCCTCCTCGTCGCTGGCCAGGGCCGTCGGCGACTTGAAGCGATCGCCGAGCGACTTCTCGAACATGGCGCCGGCGGTGGGCCAGTCCTTGCGCTTCCAGGCGATCTCGGTGCGCAGGTCCTGGCCGTCCTTGGACGTATCCCGCTCGATGGTCTCCTCGGCGGCGTCGAGCCGGCCCAGCCCCATCAGGGCGCGGGCCTCGATCAGCCGGCGCTCGCCATTGAGAGCGGCCGGCAGGATGGTGGTGCGGGAATCATTGATCGCCTGCAGCGCCTGCTCGGGCTTGCGGTTCATCAGATAGATCACCGCCAGGTCGGTGGCGACCTGGGCCTGGGGCACGCCGTCCAGGCGATTGTCGACCTGGTATTTCAGCAGGGTCGCGGCCTGGTCCAGCAGGTCGACATCGACCAGCCGGCGGACCAGCTTGCGGACCATCAGGTCGCCGTCGGCGCCCAGCGGGGTCAGGTCCTGGAAGTCGTAGAACAGGGCGAGCGCCTGGACCGGCTCCAGGCCGTCGGCGGCGCCGTCGAGGAACAGGGCCCGGAAGGCGTTGTTGAGGTCGGCCTGGATCTGGATCAGCTCCGGCGCGTCCGACCGGCCCTGGGGCGCGGAGCGGAAAGCCTCCAGGGCTTCGCGGTAACGACCCTGGCTGAGATAGAGCTGGCCGAGAGCGCGGATGGTCTCGAGCTCGGTGGCGTCGCCGCGCCAGCGATAGCGCAGGCCGGCGAAGACATTGGCCGCGTCGGTCGGGGAGATCTGGCCGAGCTGCAGCTGGATCTGGGTGGCGCGCAGGGTGGCGGGCGCGGTCAGGGCCTCGGTCGGCGCCCGCATGATCGCCTTATAGACGCCAAGCGCGCGCTGGGGCTGGCCCTGGGCCTCGATGACCTTGGCCTCGACCAGGCGGGTTGCGAGCTCCTCCAGGGGCTCCGGACGATCCTCGAGCGCCAGGCGGATGGAGCGGTTGGCGCCGTCGATGTCGCCGAGCGCCAGGGCGGCCTGGGCGTCGGCGCGGGCGAAGCGGGTCTTCCAGGTGGAGTTGAACAGGCCGAAGGCCTCGCTGCCCGCCAGGAATTGGCTGCGCGCCTCGGGCCATTCGGCCAGCTGGGCGGCGGTATAGGCACGCCACAGGGAGATGGAGGGATCGTCCGACAGGGCCGGCGCCGCAAAGTCGGCCTGGGCCTCCTTGTAGCGCCGGGCCATGACCCGGGCCATCCCGCGCAGGCCGCGGAATTCCGGGTTGTCCAGCATGTCGGGATTGGCGCGGGCGGTGTCGTTGAGGAAGCCTATGGCCTCGAAGGACAGCTGCGAACCGACCAGGAAGCGGGCGAAGGCCATGCGCTGGGCGACCGGCGCGTCCTTGCCCTTGAGCGCCTCGTCCGAGGCGGCCTGGAGCAGGGCGTTGTAGCGGGCGAGGAAGCCGCCCTCCCCGGTCTTGGGCCAGTTCACGTCGTCGATCAGGCCCGGCATGCTTGCCGGCTGGGGCGCCCCGAGCTGGGCCTCGACCCGCTGGACCTGGGCCGAGACCGGCGACAGGGCCAGACCCTGAGGCCGCCCGATATGGACGAGGTCGCCGTCGCGCTGGACGTTCAGGTCCTCGACATAGGCCTCCATGGCCAGGCCCTGGGCGGAGGGCAGCACGGCCATCTGGACGTATTCGCGGCGCATCTGCACGCCCTTGGACGGGCCCAAGGCGGTGACGACGGACAGGGTGTCGCCGACCACCGGATCGACCACACGGACCGAGCGGGTGGTGCCGGCGACCTCGGCCTTCAGAGCGGCGGGGCCGCCGACGTCGTCGCGGCCGATGCGGATCGGGGCGGCCTGGCCCTGGGGGCCATTGCCGAGCGCTATGGTCCAGGTTCCGCCCTGGGACGAGGCGAAGATCGGGGTGCCGACCGGCGAGGCGATGCGGATCGCCGAATAGTCCTCGCCCTTGATCGCCTGGATCGTGGAGAACTGCTTCAGACCGCGCGGGGCGTGGGCGACGTCGATGATGGCGGCGGCGTCGAACACCACCCAGACCGCCGCGCCGCGCCGGAACACGGCCGCGCCATTGGGATTGGCCCAGGGGAAGGTCAGCATGACCTGGCCGTTGGACATGGCCGCGCCCATGTGGACCACGCCACCGGCCGGGACCGGATTGGGGCGCTCGGGCTCGGGCTCGATCGGCGGCGGGGCGACCACGGCGTCGGCGGGCGCCGCGGCCGGGTCATTGGCGGCCAGGGCCGTGGGCGGCGGATCGACCCGCTGGAACAGATTGACGTAGGTTGCGCCGTCGGCCGAGCCCATCTTGACGTCGGCGTCGTCGGTCAGGGTCAGGATCAGCTCAAGCCGGCCGCCGTCGTGGCGGGCCTCGGCGCCCTTCAGCCAGTGCGGCGGGCTGTACTTCAGCCGGGCGATGTCGGGATTGGCGTCGCGGTTGAACTTGAGGCTGACGGTCTGGCCGTCGCGGCGGGTGACGGCCTGGGCGCCGCCGGCCCAGTGCAGCTCTAGCCGGGTGAAGTCCTTGGCCTCGCCCACATGCACGTCGAGCGCGCCGCGCGGCGCCGTCTGGGCCACAGGCGCGGCGAGGCCCGCCGGCGCGGCCACACCGGCGATGCAGAGCGCCGCGACGCTGGAGTGGAGGGCCCGACGCAGGCTCATGCCTAGGCCTTGGGCTTGCCGCCTGGCGCGGCGGCGGGCGCGGCGGCCTGCTTGCCGGCCACGGGTGGGGTTTTCGTGGCGGCTGCGGCGGCGTCAGCCTTGGCCGTGGCGCCGGTGGCCAGGCCCTGGGCCTTGGCGAAGCGATCGGCCAGGGCCTCGGTGAGGGTCTTGGCGTCGTTGGGCGACATCTGGGCCAGGACGGCGGACAGCGCCCGCTCCTTCATCTTGGCGGCGATCGGCAGGCGGACAGAGTCGGCCAGCACCACCAGGCGGGGGGCGGCGTCCTTGGGCTTCATGCCCTCGAACACCTTGACCATGCGATCGACCTCGGCCTGCTTCTGGCTGTCGGCCTGGCCCATCAGGCCCTGGATGTCGGACTTCAGACCGGTCAGGGCCTGGACCTTGGCGTCGAGCTTGGCCTCGGCGGCGGCCATCAGGGCCAGCTGGGTGTCGAGGTCGTTCTCGCGCTGATCGAGCTGGCCGCGACGGGCGCCCAGGTTCTGCAGCATTTGCAATTCGGCCGGCGAGAGACCGGCCTCCTTGGCCAGTTCGGCGGCGGTGGGGGCGCAGGCCGCAACCGGTGGCGCGGCGGCGACGGCGCCGCCCGGCGGCAGGGCCGAAGCGTCCTTGGC
>NZ_CANCLE010000014.1 GCF_947378715.1 Phenylobacterium aquaticum | reverse complement strand
GCCTATCCGGCCCCCGCCGCCTACACCTTCAACTATCGCGGCAAGCCGACCCTGGCCGGCCTGCGCGGCTACGCCGCCTGCGAGGCGATCCGCAACATGGGCGCCGAGCACCAGAAGGACCCTGGCCTGCTGGAATGGATGTACGGCCCCGTCGCCCAGGGCGGGACCGCAGCGTGACCCCATTGACCGTCTCCGAGCGCCTGGTCGCCTTCCTTCGCCAAGGGTCGGCCCAGGGGGTTCCCGACCACGTGCTGCATGAGGCCAATCGCCTGCTGGTCAATCAGCTCAAGGCCTCGGTCGGGGCCATGGACCATCCCGCCGTGAAGATCCTCCACGACTGGTCGCAGCAGGCCGGCTCGGATGAGGCGGGCGTGCTCTGGTTCGGAACCCGGACCACGACCGAGCGCGCCGCCGTGGTGAACGGCGCCCTGTTCGAGGTGCTGGACTTCAACGAGACCTACATCCCCTGCTTCATGCACGCGGTGTCCGGCGTGCTGCCGGCCGTGCTGGCGGTGGCGGAGACGAACGGCGCCAGCGGGCGCCAGGTCCTCACGGCCCTGGCGCTGGGCATAGAGGCCGAGCTGGCCGTGGCCTCGATCCTGATGCCGACCGGCTATTTCCGCGGCTTCGTGCCCGGCGGGATCACCGGCGCGATCGGCGGGGCCGCCGCCTGCGCCCTGCTGGGGGGGCTGGACGACGCGCGCATGCGCGACGCCATCGGCCTGGCCATGAACGCCGGCGCCGGCTTCTACCAGTCGGCCGGCAGCATGGCCCTGCCCTATCTGATGGGCATGACCGCGCGGAATGGCCTCAACGCCTATCAGCTGGCGGCCATGGGGATCGACGCGCCCGCCGCCGCCTTCGAGGGCGACAAGGGCATGCTGTCGTCCTATTCCGACGAGCCGGCCGCCAAGATCGAGACCGTCTTCGCCGAGCTCGGCAAGACCTGGCGGATCATGGGCCAGAGCTACAAGACCATCCCCACCGAGACCATCACCCACGGGCCGATCGAGTGCGCGCTGGCCCTGCTGAAGCGTTCGAACGGGCGCGAGGTGGCCAGGATGCGCTTCGGGGTCGAGGCCATCGTGGTCAAGATCGCCGACGAGCGCGCCGAACGGTTCGGCGTCCCGAGCAGCGACCTGGAGGCCAGGTTCGATCTGCGCCACTGCGCCGCCGCCGCCTGGCTGCGCGGCCGCTTCACCCTGGCCGAGATGAAGCCCGCCGCCTTCACCGATCCCGCCATCCTGGACCTGCGATCCCGCATCGAGCTGGTCGCCGACCCGGAGCACAAGACCTTTGACGGCGCCTCGCTCGAGGTCTTCTACGCCGACGGTTCCAGCGACCGGATCGTGATCCCCAATTTCCGGGGGACGCCAGGCAATCCGATGAGCGACGATGAGCTGTCGGATGTCTTCCGATTGTCGGCGGAGGGCGTGCTGCCCATCGGCCGGGCCCAGGCCGTGCTGGACGCCGCCTGGGGATTGCCCCGGGCCGCCGACATCCGCGCGCTCATGACGTTGGCCAAGATCGGTTAGCCGACGAACACCGCCTCGAAGGCTTCCGCCGCCGCCAGCACCTGGCGGTCGGCGAAACGTGGGCCCGTGACGGTCAGGCCGATCGGCAATCCCTGCGGTCCCGTGAAGCCGGGGACATTGACGCACGGGGTGTGCAGCAGGGTCCACAGGCCGTTGAAGGCCAGGTCGCCCACGCTCTTCAACCCCTCCGGCGCCTCGCCCACCGCGCTGAGCGTCAGCACCGCGTCATAGCCGCCGGCGATCCGGTCAAACGCGATGCGGCCCAGCGCCGCCGCGTCATAGGCCGCCACCAGATCGGCGCGGCTGTAGCCGTCGAGGTTCTCCACCTGGTCGCGCAGGCTGGCCTCCAGCCGGCCGGGAAAGGCCCGGTGTTCGGCCAGGAAGGCGAAACGCCCCTCCGCCCGCATGACCAGGATCTGCTGGGCCGGGAGGGCGGCGAAGGCGGGCGGCAGGTGGAGATCGACCACCTCGGCGCCGGCCTCGCGCAGGGCCTGGGCGCCGGCTTCCAGGGCCGCCTGGCTGGCCGGATCCGCCCTGTCCCAGATCGGGGTGCGGCATAGGCCGATCCGCGCGCCGCGCAGCTGGAAATCTGTCGCCGTCGCGGGCTCCGGATCAAACACGTCAAGCAGCAGCCCGAGGTCGCCTACGCAGCGCCCGAACCAGCCGATGGTGTCGAGGCTCGGCGCATAGGGCTTGGCGCCTTCGCGGCTCACCAGGCCAAAGGTCGGCTTGATCGCGGGCACGCCGCAGAACGAAGCCGGGCGCACGGTCGAGCCCCCCGTCTGTGTGCCGAGCGCCATCGGCACATGGAAGTCCGCCACGGCGGCGGCGGACCCGCTGGACGAGCCGCCCGGCGTCCGTGACAGGTCATGGGGGTTGCGGGTCAGGGCCCGGCGTCCAGTGGCGGCGAACTCCACCGTGTCGGTCTTGCCGAAGATCACCGCGCCCGCTGAGCGGAGCAGGCTGACGCAGGCCGCGTCGAGGTGCGTGTGGCTGCCGACATAGAGCGGGGAATTGTGCTGGGTCGGCATGTCGCGGGTGGCGATCACGTCCTTGATCCCGATCGGCAGGCCATGCAGCGGACCGGAGGGGCCGGCGCGGTCCAGCTCCCGGGCCTGGGCCAGGACCAGCGCCGGGTCGAGGAAGGTCCAGGCGCGGATGTCCGCATCCCGCTCGGCGACCCGCTCCAGGCAGGCGCGGGCGAAGGCCTCGACGCTGAGCGCCCCGGACCGCAGGCGGCCCACGGCTTCGACAGCCGTCAGGTCGGCGGGGTGCTTGGCCATGGCGGACTCCTCGGAACAGCCGGTCGGCCAGCCATACCAGACGCCGTTCCCGGCCGGGTATTCGCAAAGCGCGCGGCCGCTTGATCACTACGCACCGAGCGCGGGGCCGGTAGGGGCGGGAAGCGCATATGTCGGGGTGAAAAACTCATATTTCGGCGCCGGGCGACCCCGATAACACTTTGCCCCGGGCGGCGTCGGCGGAGGGGCCTGACGCGCCAAAGGGTATTCCAGGCATGACCGGCGCCATCGATATCGTCGTCAATCTGTTCACCCCCCATGAGGTGGCCAACCAGCAGACGGGCTTCGACGCGAACTTCACGACCCAGGTCCGGATGCCCGACCACATGACCCAGGGCGTCTCGATCGACGACTATCTGAAGAAGATGGACCGGGCGGGGATCGAGCGGTCGCTGCTGATCGCGGTCCGGGCCGGCGACCGCGACATGCGCGGCTCCTTCGAGATTCCCTACGAACAGGTGGCCCAATGGTGCCGCAAGCATCCCGACCGCTTCTCCGGCCTGGCGGGGGTCGATCCCTATCGCGGGGTCGAGGGGCTGAAGGAGTTGGACCACGCCGTCCGGGAGCTGGGCTTCGTCGGCGCCCACCTCTATCCGCACTGGTTCAAGCTCGCCCCGGACGCGGCGCTCTACTATCCCTACTACGCCCGCTGCGTGGAGCTGGGCGTGCCGATCATGATGCAGGTCGGCCAGAACCTGATCTATCAGAAGACCGTGCGCCTCCCGAGCGTGGCGCGGCCGATCCTGCTGGATCAGGTGGCCATCGATTTCCCGGATCTCAAGCTGATCGGCATCCACGTCGGCGTCCCCTGGACCGACGAGATGATCGCCATGGCCTGGAAGCACGAGAACGTCTTCATCGGCATCGACGCCTATGCCCCCAAGCACCTGCCGCCGGCCCTGGTGCGCTACATGGACTCCTACGGCTCCCACAAGGTGCTGTTCGGCACCGACTGGCCGGTCATCGACCCCGAGCGCGCGGTCGCGGAGATCAAGGCCCACGGGCTGCGTCCGGAATCCTATGAGCGGGTCATGCGCGGCAATGCCCTGAAGGTGTTCCAGCTGTGAGCGCGGGAAGCCTGCCGCAGGGCTTCCGACATCTGACCCTGAGCAGCGGCCTGCGGGCCGCGGCCGGTCGGGATCCGGCCAAGACCGCCCTGATCCTGGGCGAAGCGCGGCGCACCTATGGCCAGGTCGTGGCCAATGTGAACCGCACCGCCAACATGTTGCTGGGGCTTGGCCTGGCGGCGGGCGAGCATGCGGCGATCGTCTCTCCCAATTCCATGGAATATCTGGAGATCGCGGCCGGGGTCTCCGATATCGGCGCGGCCCTGGCCACCCTGAACCCCAAGCTCACGCCGGGCGAACTCGCCGACATCTGCAATGACGCTCAGGCCCGCCTGCTGTTTGTCCATCGCGAGTGCGAGGCCAGCATCGACCCCGCCCGGCTGGAGACGGTGCGCCGCATCATCTGGCTGGACAGCGACTATCCGGCCCTGATGGCCCAGGCGTCGGACGCCTTCAGCCCGCCTGCGATCGATGAATGGGCGACCTTCGCCATCCCCTACACCTCCGGCACCACCGGCAAGCCCAAGGGGGTGATGCTGCCCCACCGGTCGCGGACCCTGGGGTTCCTGGCCTATGCCTCCGAGTACGGGATCTATTCGCCGGACGACCATTTCCTGGCGATCTCGCCCATGTGCCATGGGGCCGGCCTCGCCTACGCCTTCGCCTCGATCTTCATGGGCGGCACGACGGAGATCATGACCCGCTTCGAGCCGGAGGCGGTGCTGGAGGCGATCCACGCCGGCGCGGTCACCGGCGTCTTCACCGTGCCCACCCACTACCACGCCATGTTCGGGTTAGAGCCGGCGACGCTGGAGCGCCTACGCGGCAATCGCCTGCGCGGCATCGTCGCCAACGCCGCGCCCCTGTCCCAGCCCATGAAGGAGCAGATCGTCGACTATTTCGGCGCCGGCCTGCTGAACGAGACCTATGGATCGACCGAGGCCGGGGTGGTGACCAACCTGCGGCCAGCCGATCAGTTGCGGAAGACCCGCTGCGTCGGCCAGCCGATCATGGGCACTCTGCTGCGACTGTTGGACGACGAGGGCCGCGAGGTCGCGCCCGGCGAGGTCGGCGAGCTGCACTCCACCTCGCCCTACCTGTTCAACGGCTACTGGAACAAGCCCGACCAGACGGCCGAGGCCTTCCGCGACGGCTTCGTCAGCGTCGGCGACATGGCGGTGAGGGACGAGGAGGGCTTCGTCTACATCGTCGATCGCAAGAAGGACATGGTGATCACCGGCGGGATGAACGTCTACCCCCGCGAGATCGAGACCCTTCTCGACCAGCATGCCGCCGTCGACGAATGCGCCGTGATCGGCGTGGAGGACCCGCGGTGGGGTGAACAGCTGGTGGCCTATGTGGTCGCCGCGCCGGGCGCATCCGTCTCGACCGAGGCCCTGGCCGCCTACTGCGTCGAGCACCTGGCCCCCTACAAGCGCCCCAAGGCCTTTCGCCCGATCGACGCCCTGCCCCGCAACGCCAACGGCAAGGTTCTGAAGACCGCCCTGCGCGACTTGCACGCCCGCGACATAGAGGAGGTCCGCTGAGATGGCCTATCCATCCCTGAACTACGCAAAGCTTGGCGAGGTCGGCGTGGTCACCTTCGCCACGCCCGCGCGCCTCAACGCCATCAGCGCCCAACGGCTGGACGATCTCGAGGCGGTGCTGACCGACGCCGAAGCCGATCCGCACCTGCGCGCCCTGGTCCTCACCGGGGAAGGCGACCGGGCCTTCTGCGTCGGCCTGGACCTCGACCTGCTGGATATCTGCTTCGCCGATCTCGCCAGGTTCCAGGCCGTGGTCACCCGCGTCGCCGCGATCATCGCGCGGATCGAGGCCCTGCCGATCCCCACCCTGGCGGCGATCAACGGCCTCGCCCGGGCCGGCGGTTTCGAGTTCGCTCTGGGCTGCGACTTCATCATGGTCGCCGACGAGGCCCGGTTCGGCGACGCCCACACCGATTCCGGGGTGCTGCCCGCCGCGGTGACCACGCGACTGAAGCGCAAGATCGGCGACCAGCGCGCCAAGGCGCTGATCTGGAGCGCGCGCTATCTCAGCGGCGCCGAGGCGGTCGAATATGGCCTGGCGCTCAGGTCGGTGCCTCGCGCCCGGCTGCTGGAGGAGAGCCTGGCCTTCCTGGCGACGCTGATCGACAAGCCGCGCGCGACCCTGGCGGCCAGCAAGGCGGTCCTGCAGCAGACCGCCGACCTCTCCCTGGACGACGCGGTCGCCCTCGAGCTCCGCAGCTTCCAGGCCTACATGGCCGGCGAGCCCTATGGCCGGGAGGGCTACACCGCCTTCCGCGAGAAGCGGCCGCCAAGCTGGAAAGTCTTGCCGTGACCCCGCCAGCCCCGGTCGCGACGGAAGACTGGCCGCGCCCAGCCTCGGCCTGGTGGACCGTGGGCGTGCTGCTGGTCGCCTACACCTTCAGCTATGTCGACCGCTCGATCCTCACCATCCTGGTCGAGCCGATCCAGGCCGACCTGCACATCAACGACACCCAGCTCAGCCTGCTGCACGGCTTCGCCTTCGTCATCTTCTACGTCACCCTGGGTGTGCCCCTGGGCTATCTGGCCGACCGCGCCCGCCGGACCCGGCTGGTGGCCGGCAGCATCGCGCTCTGGAGCCTGATGACCGCAGCCTGCGGCCTGACCAGCACCTTCGGCCAGCTGTTCGGCGCCCGGATCGGCGTCGGCATCGGCGAGGCCGGCCTCTCGCCCGCCGCCTATTCCCTGATCGCCGACTGCTTTCCGCCCCAGCGCCGCAGCATGGCGCTCGGGCTCTACGCCGTCGGCATCTATCTGGGCTCGGGTCTCGCCATACTGGGCGGCGGTCTGGTGATCGGCCTGGTGGGCGCCCAACCCATGGTCCACCTGCCGCTGCTTGGCGCGGTGCGGTCCTGGCAGCTGGTGTTCTTCATCGTCGGCCTGCCCGGCCTGCTGGTGGCGGCCCTGGCCGCGAGCCTGCGCGAACCCTCCCGTAAGCTGCAGCGCTCCGAACTGGCGCACGAAGGGCTCCGCGCGGAGTGGGCCAAGATCTGGTCTCACATCGGCGCGCACGGACGCGCCTATGGCCTGATCACCCTGGGCTTCGCCTTCCTGGGCGTGCCGTTCAATGTCGCGGTGCTGTGGGCGCGGCCCTATCTGTCCCGCCATTTCGGGATGACGCCGTCCCATGGCGCCTATTTGGTCGGGGCCCTGATGCTGGTCTGTGCGACCGCCGGCATCGTGGTCGGCAGCCTGGTCTGTGATCGGCTGCAGGCCCGCCGGCCCGACGCCACGGTGCGGATCGGGCTGGTCGCCGCGTTCCTGGTGCTGCCCCCTGTGGTCCTCTTCCCCTTGGCCCCGACCGTGCCTCTGGCCGCCGCCGCGCTCGGCGCCCTGCTGTTCTTCGGCGCCTTCGCCTATGGCGCGGCGCCCGCCTCCCTGCAGCTGATCACGCCCAATCGCATGCGCGCCAGCGTCTCCGCCCTCTATCTGGTGCTGGTCAATCTGGTCGGGCTGACGGCGGGTCCGCTGATCACCGGGGCGCTGACCGACTACGTCTTCCATGACAAGGCCGCGGTCGGAACCTCGGCGGCCATTGTCGGCGTCGGCGGGGCCCTGGTCGCGGCCCTGGCCTTCGCCCTGCTGCTCAAGCCCTTCGCCCGCGCCGTCCAGGCCCAGGCCGACGCGCTGGCGGCGAACTGACCCCCCTCTCCGAGCTTTGAAGGATCACACGGCATGGGCTTTCGATTGGGCGTCGACGTCGGGGGAACCTTCACCGACCTGCTTTTGTTCAACGACGCGACCGGCGCCTTCTGGCGCCACAAGACCCCGTCGACGCCACATGACAGCTCCGAGGGCATCCTCGACGGGGTCAATGTCATCTGCGGCCAGGCCGGCGTCACCCCAAAGGACGTCTCCGTGTTCCTGCACGGCACGACCGTGGCCACCAACGCGGTCCTGGAGGGCAAGGGCGCGCGGGTGGGCCTGGTCACCACCGAGGGCTATCGCCAGATCATGCAGATCGCCCGCAGCTTCGTGCCCGGCGGCCTTGCCGGCTGGATCGTGTGGCCCAAGCCCCAGCCCATGGCCCGCCTGGAGGACACCGTCGAGATCAAGGGGCGGATGGACGCTCAGGGCCGCGAAGTCCGCCCGGTGGATGACGCCGACATCCGCGCTCAACTCGAAAGGCTGAAGGCGCAGGGGGTCGAGGCCCTGACCATCTCGCTGATCAACGCCTACCTCAATGGCGACCATGAGCGGCGGGTGGCGGCGATCGCCGCAGAGGTCATGCCCGATGTCCCGCTGTCGCTCAGCCACGTCGTCCTGCCCGAGATGCAGGAATATGAGCGCACCCTGACCACCGTGGCCAATGCGGCCGTGCGCCCGATCGTCGGCCGCTATGTCCGCAACCTGCGTGAGCGCCTGACCAAGGTCGAGATGACCGGCCAGCTGTCGCTGCTGCGCTCTGACGGCGGCCTGATGTCGTCCCAGAAGAGCGAGGAACATCCGGTCGCCCTGCTGATGTCCGGCCCGGCCGGGGGCGTCACCGGCGCGCTCTGGGTGGCCCGCAACGCCGGGCTGAACAACATCCTGACCCTGGATGTCGGCGGCACCTCCACCGACGTGGCCTTGATCGAGAACGGCGAGCCACGCCGGGTGCGCACCACGGAGGTGGGACACCTCTCGGTCCGGGCCTCGTCGCTCGACGTCAAGACGGTGGGGGCCGGGGGCGGCTCGATCGCCTATGTGCCGGAACTGACCCGGGCCCTGCGGGTCGGTCCGCAATCCGCCGGGGCGGCGCCCGGGCCCGTCGCCTATGGCAAGGGCGGCGTCGAGCCCACGGTGACCGACGCCAATGTGGTGCTGGGCTATCTGCCCGAGAACCTGCTGGGCGGGACCTTCAAGCTCGATCGGGAGGGCGCCAAGCGGGCGGTGCAGACCATCGCCGACAAGCTGGGCATCGGCCTGATGGAGGCGGCGCGCGGCATCATCGACATCGTCAATGAGAACATGTTCGGGGCCCTGCGGATGATCTCCGTCCAGCAGGGCTACGATCCGCGCGAATTCGCCCTGATGGGTTTCGGGGGCGCTGGGCCCCTGCACGTCAACGCCGTCGCCCGGCTGATGGGCAGCTATCCGGCGGTCTCGCCGGTCTCGCCGGGCGTGCTCTGCGCCCTGGGCGACGCCACGACCCGGATGCGCACCGAGACTGCGCGGTCGCTCTCCAAGCGCACCTCCGACACCAGCGCCGACGAACTGATCGCCTTGCTGCGCGACATGGAGACCCAGGTCCGCGCCGAACTGATGGCCGACGGCGTCGCCGAGGCCGAGATCGAGACCAGCTTCGAGGTCGATATCCGCTATTCCGGCCAGGCCTTCGAAGTGCCGATGAGCCTCGCGCTGGCTGACCTGGAGCAAGGTGGGCTCAAGGCGCTGACCACCCGCTTCGACCATGAGCACCACAGGCTGTTCACCTTCAATATGGACGCCGAGCACGAGGTGGTGAACCTTCGCGCCGTCGCGCTCGGACGATCCCTCGAGCTGCCGTCCCAGCCCCTGCCGAAGGGCGATGGCGACCCCTCGGCCGCCAAGCTGCGCGACCACGAACTGTGGATGGACGGCGGACCCCAGGCGGCCGTGATCTATGACCGCGCCCGCCTGCTGGCCGGTGACGTCATCCCCGGTCCGGCGATCGTCATCGAGATGGACTCCACCACCCTGATCGAGACCCGCCACCGCGGCGTGGTCGACGCCGTCGGCAATATCCTGATCACCCCCGTCTGAGAGGCCAAGCCATGCCCGCAAGGATCATTCAGGCGAACGAGACGCCTTTCGCGACCGTGGCGATCGACCCGGTCACCCTGGACATCATCGAGAACGCGCTGCGAAACGCCCGGATCGAGATGGACACCACCCTGGTGCGCACGGCCATGTCGCCGGGCATCCGCGAACAGGGCGACGCCTTTCCGCTGATCGCCGACCACAAGGGCCGGATGATCGTCGGCCAGTTCGGCTCCTATATCGGCCCCTTCCTCGACGGCTATGACGGGGTGGTCGAGGACGGGGACATGATCTTCCTGTCCGACCCCTATTCGGTGGAGGGCGCGATCAGCCACTCCAACGACTGGCTGGTGCTGTTGCCGGTGTTCAAGGACGGCCGCCTGGTCGCCTACACCTCGATGTTCGGCCACATGTCGGACATCGGCGGCAAGGTCGCCGGCTCCATGCCGATCGACGCCCATTCGATCTTCGAGGAGGGCGTCCGCATCCCGCCCGTGAAGATCTGGAAGCGCGGCGTCTATAACGAGGACCTCATCAAGCTGATCATGCACCAGACCCGCATGCCGGAATGGTGCAAGGCCGATCTCAACGCCCTGATCGCCGCCTGCCGGGTCGCCGCGCGCCGCGTGGTCGAGATGTGCGACCGCTTCGGCGACGACGTCTTCGCCTCGGCCACAGAGGAGCTGCTGGCCCGCAACCACCGGGCCATGAAGCAGCTGATCGAGAGCTCCATCGGCGAGGCGCCGGTGACCTTCGAGGACTATATCTGCGACGATGGCCTGGGCTTCGGGCCCTACAAGATCCGCTGCGCCATGTGGCGGGAGAACGGCAAGGTGGTGCTGGATTTCGCCGGCACCGACCCCCAGAGCGACGGCTCGATCAATTTCCTGCTGAACGAGAACATGATGCGCATGTTCTTCGGCATCTACATGATCATGGTCTTCGACCCGCAGATCCTGTTCAACGACGGCTATTACGATCTGATCGATGTGCGCATTCCGGAAGGCTCCCTGCTGAAGCCGAAGTTCCCGGCCGCCCTCAGTGGCCGGACCCATGCCTTGGGCCGCCTCTTCGACATCCTCGGCGGCCTGCTCGGCCAGAAGACGCCGGAGTTCCTCAACGCCGCTGGCTTCTCCTCCAGCCCTCACCTGTTCTATTCGGGCCGCGACGGCGAGGGCCGCTGGTTCCAGCTGTTCCAGATCGGGTTCGGCGGCATTCCAGGCCGCCCGCTGGGCGACGGGCCGGACGGACACTCCCTGTGGCCCAACTTCACCAATGTGCCCAACGAGTTCCTGGAGCGCTATTTCCCCCTGCGCATCGAGCGCTATGAGACCGTGCCGGACTCCGGCGGCGCCGGCCTGCACCGGGGTGGCAACGGCATCATCATGTCCTATCGCTTCCTCGAGCCGGGACTGATCGCCATCCACGACGACCGCTGGTTCATCCCCCCGTGGGGCGTGAACGGCGGCGCGCCCGGCGCCCGGGCCCGCAAGATCCTGGAGAAGCCGGACGGGACCCAGGTCGTGGTCGCCAACAAGCGCGAGGACATCCGCGTCGAGGCCAACGACGTGCTGCACTTCATCACCTGGGGCGGCGGCGGCTGGGGTGATCCGCTGGAGCGCGCGCCGGAGCTGGTCGCCCTCGAGGTCCGCCAAGGCCTGGTCAGCCTGGCCGGGGCGCAGGCCTATGGGGTGGTGATCGCCGACGATGGCGAAGCCGACGCGCCCGCCACCCAGGCGCTGCGCCGGGTGATGGCCGGTGCGCGCGCGGCCGAGCTTCCGACCTTCAACTACGGCCCGACGATCGAGCATCTGCGACAGGCGTCCGAGGCCGAGACCGGCCTGCCCGCGCCTCGGCAGCCGGTCTGGGCGTCTGGCGGCGGCTGACCGGTCAGACGGCGGCCGCCAGCTCCGTCGCCTGGTTGATGGCCTGCTTGGCGTCGAGCTCCGCCGCCTCGAAGGCGCCGCCGACCAGGGTGGAGCGCACCCCGGCCTGCTGCAACTGGTCGAACAGGTCGCGCTTCGACAGCTGCCCGGCGCAGACGATCACCGTGTCGACCTCCAGCAGCACCGGCTGGTCGCCGACCCGGGCATGCAGGCCGGCGTCGTCGATCTTCAGATATTCGACGCCATTCAGCATCTTCACGCCGCGACGTTGCAGGGTCAGCCGGTGGGTCCAGCCGGTGGTCTTGCCCAGGGACTTGCCCACCGCGTCGGACTTGCGCTGCATCAGGGTGACGTCGCGGTCGGACCTCGCCACCTGCGGCTCCACGCCCGTGACGCCGCCCCGCGGGTGGTTGGCGAAGTCGATGCCCCATTCTTTGGCGAACACATCGATGTCCATCGACGCCGAAACCCCGGCATGGGTGATCAGCTCGGCGACGTCGAAGCCGATGCCGCCGGCCCCCATGATCGCCACGCGCTTGCCGACCGGACGCCGGCCGAGGATCACGTCGATATAGCTGACCACCTTGGGGTGATCGATGCCCTCCAGCTGCGGCGTGCGCGGCTCGATGCCGGTGGCGACGATCACCTCGTCAAAGCCTGCGGTCTTCAGCTGGGCGGCGTCGACCGTGGTGTTCAGCTTGAGCTCGACGCCCAGCACCTCGATGCGCTTGCGGAAGTAGCGCAGGGTCTCGTCGAACTCTTCCTTGCCGGGGATGCGCCGGGCCAGGTTGAACTGGCCGCCGATGTCCGGGCCGGCCTCGAACAGGGTGACCCGGTGGCCGCGTTCCGCCGCGACGGTGGCGTAGGCCAGGCCCGCGGGGCCGGCGCCGACGACGGCCAGCGTCTTGGCCGCCGTGGTCGGCGGATAGTTCAGCTCCGTCTCGCGGCAGGCGCGCGGATTGACCAGGCAGCTGGTCAGCCGACCGGTGAAGGTGTGGTCGAGGCAGGCCTGGTTGCAGGCGATGCAGGTGTTGATCTCGTCTTCGCGCCCCTGCTGGGCCTTCAGCACCAGGTCCGGGTCGGCCAGCATCGGGCGGGCCATGGAGATCAGGTCGGCGTCGCCCCGGGCCAGCACGGCCTCGGCCACGTCGGGCATGTTGATGCGGTTGCTGGTGATCAGCGGGACGGTCAGCTCCTTGCGCAGGCGTCCCGTCACCTGGGCGAAGGCGGCGCGCGGCACCATGGTGGCGATGGTCGGAACCTGGGCCTCGTGCCAGCAGAAATGGGTCGAGACGATGCTGGCGCCGGCGCTGACCACCGCCTTGCCCAGGGTGACCACCTCGTCCCAGGCCATGCCGCCCTGCAGCATGTCCATGGCGGCGATCCGGAACACCACGATGAAGTCGGCGCCCACCGCCTCGCGCACCCGGCGCACCACCTCGACGGGGAAGCGCATGCGGTTCTCGAAGCTGCCGCCCCACTGGTCGTTGCGCTGGTTGGTGCGCTCCACCAGGAAGGTCGACAGCAGATAGCCGGCCGAGCCGATGATCTCGACGCCGTCATAGCCGGCCAGCTTGGCCATGGCCGCGCAGTTGGCGAAGTCGCCGAGCTGCTTCTCGATCCCGTCGGCGTCCAGTTCGTTGGGGACATTGGGCGCGATGCGGGCGCGGATCGCCGAGGGCGCGACGGCGTCGGCGCTCCGGGCCAGGGACCCGGCGTGCAGGATCTGCAGGCAGATCTTCACGTCCGGATCGGCGGCGTGAACGGCTTCAGTGACGGTGCGGTGCTGGGCGGCCTCCTCGAGGGTGGCGAGCTTGGCGCCGCCGCCGGCTTCCCGGTTGGGCCCGATGCCGCCGGTGATGATCATGCCGACCCCGCCCCGGGCGCGTTCGGCGAAATAGGCCGCCTGGCGCGCGAAGCCATTGGGAATGTCCTCGAGCCCCGTGTGCATCGAGCCCATGATCACCCGGTTCTTCAACCGGGTGAAACCGAGGTCGAGGGGCGAAAACAGGTTCGGGTACTTGGTCATCGCGGTCATTCCTGGCCCTGGCGTTTTGGCGTCATGATTGGGGCGGCCGACGGGGCCGTCCAGTAGGAATTGCGGCTAGAGCGGACTGGCGAGATGGCCGCCATCGACCACCAGCACACTGCCGGTCATGTAGGCCGAGGCGTCGGAGGCCAGCAGCAGCAGCGGCCCGTCGAGGTCCGACATCTCGCCGAAGCGGCGCTGGGGGATGCGCTTGCGCATCTCCTCGCCATGGGCCGAGGTCAGGAACTCGCGGTTGAGATCGGTTTCGATATAGCCCGGCGCGATGGCGTTCACCCGGATGCCGAAGCGGGCCCACTCCATGGCCAGCGCCTTGGTCATGTGGATCACCGCCGCCTTCGAGGGCGCGTAGGCCGCGGCCGCCAGCGCCGTCCTCAGCCCGGTGATCGAGGCGATGTTGATGATCGAACCACCGTGCTCGGCGCGCCGCATGACCCGCGCCGCCTCGCGGGCGACATAGAAGGCGCCATGCACATTGACGTCGAAGATCGAACGCCACTCGTCGCCCTCGCAGTCGATGGCCTTGCTGGGGCCTGCGACGCCGGCGTTGTTCACGACGATGTCCAGCCGCTCCAGTCCGCTCAGGGCGGCGACCACCTGGTCCTCGTCGCCCACGTCGAGCCGCAGCGCCTGGGCGCGACCGCCCTCGGCCTCGATCCCGGCCACCAGGCTATCCAGCAACTCCACGCGCCGCGCGGCGGCGATGACCTGCGCGCCGGACCGGGCGAGCAGGCGGCAGAAGTGGTGGCCGAAGCCGCTCGAGGCCCCGGTGACCAGGGCGGTGGCGCCGGACAGGTCGGTGTGCATGCGTTCCCCAGGAAGCCGGCGCGACGGGCGCCAGCACAGCCGAAGCATGGGAGCCCCTGCGGAAGGCAAGCCGCGACGACATCCGACGCCGCCAGGGCCCTAGGCGGAAGCCGTGGGAACCTTCCAGGCGGTGCGATCGAGGAACCCCAGGACATGCGGCCAGGCCATGATCCGCACCCCGGCGGCGGCCTGGGCGTCGCCGATCTCGGCCCGCAGCCGGGCCATCTGCGTCCAATGCTGCTGGGGTCGATAGTGGTGCTCGGCGTGATAGCCGTTGTTCAGGAACAGCCAGTTGTAGATCGGCTCATAGGTGGAGACGCCCGCCGCGATCGGCTGTTCCGGCTCGGCGCCCAGATGTTCGTAATAGGCGATCAGGAACGAGAGGCTCTGGCCCAGATAGTAGAAGGGCGCGAGCACCAGCACGAAGTCCCAGCGGAGGACCAGCAGGGCCGCATAGACCGCGATCATCACCCAGAACTCATGCAGCGCCCGGGCCCCCTCCTTCGGGCGCTTGGCGGCGATCTCCCGGGCCACGGTGAAGGGGTCGTCGTCGCGCCAGAACCCCATCAGGACGTAGGCGATCATCGGCTCGGCCTTGCCGTCGGCGCCGTGCCTGTAGATCGAGATCGGATCGATGGTCTGTCCGTCGGCGTCCGGCCGGTCCGAATTGCCGGCGTGATGGCGCATGTGGACATAGCGATACATGGTCTGGGGGACGCCGTTCTCCAGGGTCAGGGCGTATTCGGTGATCCGGTTCAAGAGCTTGGAGCGGAAGAACGGGTTGTGGATGAAGTTGTGCGCGACGGAATCCTGGTTCCAGCCGATGGCCAGCGCATAGGCCGCCGCGCCGCCCAGCCGCGCGCCCCAGCCCAGATGCGGCCAGGCCAGGAAGAAGGCCGCCAGCAAGGCCAGGTGGACATAGACCAGCAGGGCCGGGACCGCGTCCCACCGGCTGCGCCGGAACAGGCCAGTGGTCATGTATCGCCGCTCGGGGGTCATGGTCGTGCTCCTATTCCGCGCCCGGCCCGGCGAAGGCCATCGAGACATTGAGGCCGCCAAAGGCGAAAGCGTTCAGCACCGCATGCCGCGCGGTGATCGCCCGCGCCGCGCCCAGCACAAGGTCGAGATCACAGTCCGGATCGGCGCCCAGATGGCCCTGGATCGGCGGCGCCAGGCCCGCCGCCAGCGCCTTCAGCGCGATCACCGTCTGCAGGGCGGCTGAGCCGCCGATCAGGTGGCCGTGTGCGCTCTTGGTGGCGATCACCGGATGGCGGCCGGCCCGGTCGCCGAACACCGCCCGGATGGTCGCCGCCTCGTTCTGGTCGTTCAGCGGGGTGCCGGTGCCATGGGCGGCGATCAGCACCTGGTCGAGGTCCAGCAGCTGGCCGGCGAGGCAGGCGCCGCTCAGGGCCGCCTGGGTCCCGTCCAGCGAGGGCTGGGTGATGTGGAAGGCGTCGGAGCTCATGCCGGCCCCCAGATATTCGCCGAGGATGGTGGCCCCCCGCGCCTTCGCGTGTTCGTACTCCTCGAGGATCAGGACCGCCCCGCCCTCGCCCATCACCATGCCGTCCCGCCCCGCCGAGAACGGCCGGCAGGTGGTGTCGGAGAGCGCGTGGATCGCCTGCCAGCCGGCCATGGAGCCCGGGGTGGCGATGGCCTCCGAGCCGCCGACCACCGCGATGTCGGCGAGGCCCGTCTGGATCAGCCCCGCGCCCTGCACCACCGCGTGGGCCGAGGAGGCGCAGGCGCTGGAGGTGGCGAACACCGGGCCGTGGATGACGAACTGCATGGCCACCGCGCTGGCCGCGCCGGAGACCATGACCTTGGGCACGCTGGTCGGATGCATGCGCTGGGTCTTCTGGCCGAAGAACCGTTCATAGGATTTTTCCAGGGTCTCCTGGCCGCCCTGGCCATGGCCCAGCACCACCGCCGTCCGCCGACCCAGGGCCGGGTGATCGACCAGGCCCGCCTGGTCCAACGCCTCGAAGGCCGCGCTCAGGGCGAACAGCGCGAACCGGTCGAGGGTCGCGGAGATCTTGCGGCCCATCCGCGCCTCCAGCGCGCCGGCGAAACCCGGCTGGACCAGGGCGGCCGGCAGGGTCACGGGCTCCGGCCCATGGGCGCCGGGGTCGAACAGATGCGGGGCGACGCCGCACACCCCGTCCCGCGCCGCGACCCAGTTGGCCTCGGCGTCCGCGCCCAGGGCGGAGACCGCGCCCAGGCCGGTGACCACGATCCGTCGGGGCGAACTCATCACGCCTCCGGCTCGGCGTTGATCTTGCCGAGCAGGAAATCCATCATCTCGCCGACCGTGCTCATCTGCGGCATCTCGCCTTCCTCGATGACCACGCCGAACTTCTCCTCCAACTCGAACAGCAGGCTGATCACGTCGATGGAGGAGATGCCGAGGTCGGCCAGGGTGGCCTCGCGCACCAGGCGGGCGCGATCCAGGATCGCCTCCTCGCTCAGCATGTCGAGCAGCTCGGATTCCGTGGCTTTCATGGCCGGCTCCTTAGGGGGGATGTGGACCAGTGGAGGACAATGCCGATTGAGGCGGTGATCACGTTGCGGCTGGGGAACAGGCCGCGAGAGGGCAACTCGCCCAGCATGCGGTCGGCGCTGATCTCGGCCACCAGGCGGGTGTTGGGCGTGAGGTCGCGCGCCGCGTCGACCTGGAAGCCGGCGGTCAGATAGTCGTTGTCGTGGAAGTGGGGCCCGCCAAAATGCGGGGGCGGCGCGCGGCGCTGTCCAAAATATTCCTCGGTGAACCTCTGGTCCGCCCAGGCCAGCCGCGCCTCGGCGCCGACCTCCAGCTTGGGCGTGACCCTGCCCCCGGTGTCGAAGGCGAGGTCGCCCGACCAGCCGCGATAGCCATTGAGCGCCCGGCGCATCCGCAGTTCGATATTGCCGACCGGCGTCTGCTTCTCGACGAAGCCGCCGACCTCGACTGCGTCGCGGGTGCGGAACCCGCGCTTGGGCAGGTCGTCATTGAACGACTGCCGATACTCGGCCACCGGCCCGGCCGTCAGGGTCCCGGCCTTCAGCAACTTCCACTTGCCGCCGTCGTCGATGCTGACGCTGAGGTCCTCGCCATAGGTGGCCGCCAGCACCGGCAGGAGATCGGTGCGATAGGTCTCCGAGCCCAGGTGTGCGGGACGCACCCGGCCGACCGCGCCCCAGTCCACGGTCCAGTCCGGCGCGGTCGCGAAGGCGGGCCCGGCCATCAGGGCCAGCAGACCGACCAGGGCGAGCAGGCGCCTCACGCCTCCGCCTCCCCGTCGCCCAGCAGCCAGACGCCCAGCAGGATCGCCATGCTGCCGGCGACCTGGGACGCGGTGACCGGCTCGCCGAACAGGGTCCAGCCCATGCCGATCACCAGCATGTAGCCGATGGCGGTCATCGGGAAGGCGGCGCTGAGCTTCAGGTGGGTCAGGACCAGCATCCAGACCGCCAGGGTTACGACCTCCAGCCCGGCCCAGGCCTGGACGAAGGGACTGTGGATCGCCGCCGCCAGCCAGCCCCAGCCAAACGACAGGCCCAGCAGGGCATGGGCCGTGCGCTCGGCCAGATACTGGTTGCCGAGCCCCAGCAGGGGCATGGCCAGCCAGACCAGCCCCCGGGCGACCTTCACGAACAGCGGCGAGGCGACCGACCGGCTCATGCGGCGGCCCCCTCTGCGGTCGGGTCATCGGCGAACAGCGGCGCGGCCCACTTCAGCGCCCGGTCGATCAGGGGCTGGCGATGGCGGAAGAACATCTCGGTCGGCGGGAAGGCGCAGCCCAGCCGGCGCTTGGCGCCGTAGCCGGCCTGGCCGCTCTGATAGCGCCTCAGCCCCCGCTCCAGGCACAGGCCGATATTGTGCAGCCAGCTGATGAAATAGAGATCGTGGGCGGGGCCACGGTCCGTCTCCATGCAGAAGAACTTGTCGAGCAGGGTCTCTGCGTCCTGCAGCAGCAGGTTGAAGCCGATCAGGTCGTCGCCGGCGAAATAGAGCACGCAGAACGCCCGCTCGCCCATGCGCGCCAGCACCCCGGTGAAATAGGCCGCGGTCAGGTTCTCCAGCTGCTGGTCGGCGCGGGCGCGGGTCTGCGCGTAGAGCGCCTCGATCCGGGCTTCCAGGCCTGAAAGGTCGCGGCGCTCTTCGATCCTGAGCGCCGCTGCGCCGCGCAGCTTGCGGCGCAGGTCCTTGCGGGTGGCGCGGCTGAGCCCGGCGAGATAGCCGTCGAGGTCGGCGAAATCGATGTCGAGCACGGCGCTCGGCATGCCGGGCGTCGGCTGGTAGCCGAGCGCGCGGGCCGCCTGGCCGACATGGACGATGGCGACCGGGGCGTCCTTCACCGCGATCAGGCCACAACCCTCGGCGAGGGTCGCCGTCTCGAAGGCCTGCAGCGCCAGGCGAGCGATCTCGCCATGGCGAGCCGGATCGACCCCGGGCGCGACACCCAGGCCGACATCCTCGGTGCAGGGCGAACCCAGGGCCGCGAGGCGGACCGTGAAGGCGCGGGGCGCAAGGCGGCGGATCGCGGCCACCAGCCCCCGGCCCGCTCCGTTCAGGGTGGTGTCCAGGGGATAGTCGCAGATGAAGCCCGGAGCGGCGCCCACGGGACGGCCCTCGTCGGACACCAGCACATAGCGAAAGGCGAAGTCGCTCAGACCCGCGCCCTCGACCGCCGCGAGATAGTCGAACCCCTCCAGCGCGCCCGGGAAACAGGCGTCCCAGGCGGGCTGTCCCACCTGATGGATCGAGGTCAGGACCCGCGCCTCAAGCACCGCTCGCCTCCCGGACCAAGCGCGGGGAGCGGGCCTCCATGGGCGGCGCGCCGAAGAAGTCGGCGGTCAGGTCGGCCACATGGTCGCGCTGCAGATCGACGTGGATCATGTGATAGCAGTCGTCGAGCAGATGCAGTTCGGTCGGGCCGCCCAGGGCCTTGCGCAGACGCTCCGAATTGCGCGGATGGGCCATGTCGTCGTCGCGGGCGTGAACCAGCAGGGTCGGAATGCGGATCTCGCCGCCGACCTGATCCAGGTGCCTGGCCAGGCGATACATCTCCGCCATGGCCCCCAGCGGCAGCCGATCGAGGGCGCCGGGGATCACCGAGCCCTGGGTCGCCGTCATGCCGTCGCGCAGCCGCTCGTCCTTGAGACCATAGGGATAGGGCTCCTCGAAGCTCAGCCGGCGGATCAGGGGCAAGCCGGCGAAGGGCTCCACCAGGGGCGCGACCGGGCTGTACCAGCGCTGCATGTTCCAGCCGTCATAGCGGTAGGTCATGGAATAGACGGCGGCGGCCTTGATGCGCGGCTCCTCGGCGGCGAGCGCCAGCCCCAGCCCTCCGCCGACGCAGATGCCGGCCACATAGACCTCGTCATGATCGGCCTGCAGGTCCTCCAGAGTCTTGCGCAGGCTGTCGCGCCAGGCGCGCCAGTCGGTGCGCAGCAGGTGGGCCTCGTCCAGGCCATGCCCGGCCAGCAGCGGCGCGGCGACCGACAGGCCGCGCTTGTACAGCCGCCGGGCCAGGAACTTCATCTCGCCCGGCGCCCCGGTCAGGCCATGGACCAGCAGCACGGCCTTGCCGCTCTTGGCGTCGAGCCTGAAGCTGAAATCGCGGATCTGGGCGGTCATGGGCGGCGTCTCACAGTCCGGAAAGGCCGACGCAGAGCACGCCCGCGAAGATCAGGCCGGCGCCCAGGCGCTGACGGCCGGTCATGCGCTCACGCAACAGGATCAGGCCGCCCAGGGGCACGGTGGCGTAGGTCGCCGTCATGATCGGATAGGCCAGGCTGAGCGGCGCCCGTTGCAGCACCAGCACCCAGGCGATGCTCTCGACCGCCCACAGGCCGACGCCCAGCCAGATCAGCGGCTGCAGGGCGACCCCGAGCGGCGGGCCGCCGCTGGCGCTGGCCCGGTCGGCCCCGGTCTTGAAGGCCAGCTGCTGCACCGTCTCGGCCGCCACGCAGAAGGCCAGCAGGCCCAGGGCGGCGGGAACCAGATGGGTCTCGCTCATGCGGCGGCCTCGGCGAAGGCGTCGAGCAGCCGCAGATTGGCCGCCTCATTGATGGTCCGCGCCAAGGCCGGATCAGGCGCGTGGCGCGGCTGGTCGAGATAGGCCTCGACCCGCTTGGTCCAGGCGCGGCCCGGCGTGCCGCCATAGACCGCCCGCGACCAGTCGCCGACCACATCGGCCCCGATCACCTGGCGGCCCGACGCGACGCGGCGCAGGGCGGCGATCACGAAGGCCAGGCTGGCCTGGCCCTGGTCCCAGTTGCTCACCGCCTCGTCGTGGGCGAGCACGTCCTTGTCGAGGGTGACATAGACCTGGCGGGTCTCCACCCGCCGGTCCAGCAGGTCGAGGAAGGCCGCCTCGCCCAGGCCCGAGATGGTCGGCCATGCGCGGTCGTCCAGCACCACCTCCGCCGCCCCGTCCGGCGCCTGCCAGGCATAGAGCTCAAGCTGGCCCGAACCCAGCAGCGCCACGTCGCCCTGGCGGGCGCGGCCCCGCCCGATGTCGGGACTGCAGACCCCGAGGGTGATCACCTTGGCGACGCCCGGCAGGCGCGCGGCTTCGCCCACCCACGACCCGCAATGGCGGCCCCGGGCGAAGCGGATCCAGTCCGGATGGTTGTCGAAATGGATCACGGTCACCGGCCCGCCTGCGGCGGCGATGGCGCGCGCGATCAGCAGCGGGCTGACATGGTGGAAATCGCCGGAGCCGGCGAACACCAGGTCGGCGCGCTCGGTCGCCGGCAGGTCCTGGCCCAGGCGGTCCCGCAGGTCGCCAAGCCGGGCGGCCGGGCTCCACAGCCGCATGGCCGGGCCGAGATCGCGGGCCTCGAGCCTGCGCCCGCCCAGGCCCTCGACCGCGCGCGCGAAGTCGGACTGTGCGTCCAGCGCGTCATCGAGCCTGAGGATCACCGGGCGCATCGGGGCCGGTCAGTCGCGAACGCAGCGCTTGAACAGGGCGTCGAGCAGTTCGATCGCCAGGTCGATCTCCGGGTAGGAGATGTGCAGCGACGGCGCGAAGGTGATGACGTTCTTGTGGTAGCCGCCGACGTCCAGGATCAGGCCGTAGCGCTTGCCGCCCACCTCGATGTCGGCCTTCATCCCCTCCTCCGCCATCTCGTCGAGCAGAGCCTTGTTGGGGGTGTAGCTGTCGGACTGGCAGATCTCGGCGCGCAGGGCGAGGCCCAGGCCGTCCACGTCGCCGATCTGCGGCCAGCGCTTCTGCAGGCTCCGCAGGCCCTCCAGGAAATAGGCGCCCTTGGCGGTGACCTGGGTCTCATAGTCGCCCTCGGCGGTCATCCGCATGACCTCCAGCCCGACGGCGGTGCCCATGGGGTTGGAATTGAAGGTCGAGTGGGTGGAGCCCGGCGGGAAGATCGTCGGGTTGATCAGCTCTTCCCGCGCCCACAGGCCCGACAGCGGATTGAGCCCATTGGTCAGGGCCTTGCCGAACACCAGCACGTCCGGCTGGACATCGAAGTGCTCGATCGCCCACAGCTTGCCGGTCCGGTAGAAGCCCATCTGGATCTCGTCGACGACCATCAGGATGCCGTGCTGGTCGAGGACCTTCTTGAGGCCTTTGAAGAAGTTGGGCGGCGGCACGACATAGCCGCCGGTGCCCTGGATCGGCTCGACATAGAAGGCGGCGAACTCGGCCTGGCCGGTCTTGGTGTCCAGCACGCCGTTATATTCGGTCTCGAACAGCCGGGCGAACTTGGCCACGCACTGCTCGCCATACTCCTCCTTGCTCATGCCCTTGGGGCCGCGGAAGTGGTACGGGAACTCGATGAACTGGGCCCGGTCGCCGAAGTGGCCGTAGCGGCGGCGATAGCGGTAGGACGAGGTGATCGCCGAGGCGCCCAGGGTGCGGCCGTGATAGCCGCCCTCGAAGGCGAACATCAGGCTCTTGCCGCCACAGGCGTTGCGCACGACCTTCAGGCTGTCCTCGACCGCCTGGGCGCCGCCGACATTGAAGTGGACGCGGCCGGCATGGCCGAACTTGCGCTCGGCGTCCTGGGCGATGATGGCGGCGAGCTCGACCTTTTCCCGGTGCAGATACTGCGAGGCGACCTGGGGCAACTGGTCCAGCTGGGCCTTGGCCACGGCGTCCAGGCGCGGGTTGCGGTAGCCGAAGTTGACCGCCGAGTACCACATCTGCAGGTCCAGGAACTCCCGGCCCTGCGCGTCGTACATGAACGACCCGTCGCAGCCGGTGAAGAACTTGGGCTCGGCCATGTAGTGGACCGTGTCGCCATAGGAGCAGTAGCGCGCCTCCATGCGGCGCAGCTCGGTTTCGTCCAGGGGTTCAGCGGATGGCGCGTCGTACATGGGGGCTCCTCAGGAGGCGCTGACGCGGCGGTCGCCCAGCAGGGCGCTCAGCGTCGTGGTGATGTCGTGGAAGGTTCGGAAGCTGTGATAGGGCCGCGCCCGGCCGGCGGCGTATTCAGCCAGGGACGCCTTGGCGAACAGGATGTCGGCCCGGCCCGAGACGCAGAAGTCCGAACGGCCGTCGCCGATATAGATGACCGGTTGGTGGGGGGTGGTCAGGCGCGAGGTCGCCTCGCACTTGCAGACCCCCGAGCCCGCGCCGCAGCCTTCGCGGCGATAGGGCTGTTCAAGGCCGCGCCCGCCCGCCGCGCCGACCAGGCGGTTGCTGATCACCGGCAGATGGGCCAGCCCCTCGCGCGTCAGTATGGCCTGGATGAAGCGATCGACGCCGTCGCTGACGATGGTCAGGGGAACCTCGGCCTGGGCGCACCAGGCGGCGAAATCGGCGAAGCCGGGGTCCAGCCTCACCTCGTCCAGCACGGCGTCCAGCTCCGCGTCGGAGCCGCCGATCAGCGCGACCTGGCCCCGCATGCAGGTCGCCGCGTCGATCCGGCCGGCGACCCAATCCTCTTCGAGCGCTTCCCAGGCCGGCGCCGCCAGGCGCCGCAGCACATGGTCGGTGCTGTCGGCGACCGAGATCGTCCCGTCGAAATCGCAAAACACCTGCATCGGGTCGCGTCCTTGGTGTGGGACGGGCTCCCTAGAGGACGAGACTGACGCCAAGCTGATGCAAGCTGGGCCGAAATCAGGCGAAGGCTCCGGTCGGCTGCGGAAACTCGACCCGCGCCCGCAGGCCCGGGCCGCCATCACCCCGCTCACCCAGCACCAGTTGGCCGTCCAGCAGGCGCGCGGCCTCCAGCACGATCGCCAGGCCCAGGCCTGAGCCGCGCTCGGTGTTCTCCGCGCCGCGATAGAAGCGCCGCACCACCTTGTCCCGCTCGGATGCCGGGATGCCGGGCCCCTGGTCGATGACTTCCAGATAGGGGGTGTCATGGGTGCAGCCGAGACGCACCGTGATCTCAGACCCGGGCGGCGCGTGGTGGATGGCGTTCTCGATGAGATTGACCGCGATCAGCCGCAGCAGGACCGGATCGCCGGGACAGGCCAGAACCTCGCCCTCGAAGCTGAACCCGACGCCGCGTCGGGCGGCGAGCGGGGCGAGATCGGCCAGGGCGGCCACCGCCTCGCGACGAAGGTCGCCGCCCCGCGCGACCTCCAGCTGCGCCTCCAGCCTGGCCAGGGTCAGCAGCTGGTCGGTGAGATTGGAGGCGCGGTCGACCCCTTCGACCAGGGCCCGGGTCAGGCTTTCGCGTTCGGCCGGCTCGGTCTCGTGGGCGATCATCTGGGCCTGCAGCTTCACCGCCGCCAGCGGGGTTCGCAATTGATGGGCGGCGTCGTCGAGGAACCGCCGTTCCTGCTGGCGGGCCCGGTTGATCCGTTCCAGCAGCAGATTGATCGAGCGGACCAGGGGATGCAGATCGCGCGGCCAGGCGTTGAGCTCCAGGGGCGACAGGTCGCGCAGGGTGCGTTGGCCGATCTGGTCGATCAGCACCCGCAGACTGCTCAGGCCCTGATTGAGCGACAGCCAGATCAGCACCGCCACCGTGGGGATCAGCGCCAGCAGGGGAATGGCCAGCCCCAGCACCACGCCGGTGACCAGCACCAGCCGGATGTCGGTGCGTTCGCCGACCTGAACCGTCACGTCGCTGTCGGGAACCCTCAGCGTATAGACCCGCCACTTCCAGCGATGATCCCGCGTCTGGGAAAACCCCTCGGTCGCCGGGGGCCTGGCGATCAGCGGGCCGGTGTCCGAGCGCAGGGCCAGCTGGCCGCCGCGCCAGACCCGGAACATCCGCCATTCCGCGTAGTTGTCGAAGGCCCGGCGGTCCTCGCGACTGAGCAGGGGCGCGTCGTCGACCTCCAGGGCGCCGGCCCCGGGCGCGACCGGCGGCGCATGCAGTTCCTCGGCCATCAGGGCGCGCAGCACATTGGCGCCGATGATCAGCTGGCCGTCATAGATCTCATCGATCCGTCGCTGGGCGGAGATATAGGCCATCACCCCGATCGCCAGGATGATCGCCACCATCAGGGCCCCGATCCGCCCGAACAGGGCGGCGAGCAGGGACGGCGGCGGCCCGGGCCGGCGCGTCACGACTTGAGCGGCGTCATATAGCCCAGCCCCCGGGCGGTCACGATCAGGTCCGCGCCCAGCTTGCGCCTCAGCCCATAGATGGCGACCTCGATGGTGTTGCTCTCCACCTCGGCCGCGGCGTCATAGAGCGTGGATTCCAGCTCGTCCTTGCTGACGAACTGCCCCATGCGCCGCATCAGCGCCGCCAGCACCTTGAACTCCTTGGCGGTCAGGGCGACGGCCTGGTCGTTCAGCGTGGTCGTGCGCGCCGCCAGGTCGAGGGCGACTCCCCGGGTGACCAGCACATCGCCGGACCGGCCTTCCGCATGGCGGATCCGGGCGCGGATCCGGGCCAGCAGCTCCTCCAGATCGAAGGGCTTGACCACATAGTCGTCGGCCCCGCCGTCCAGGCCCTCGACCTTCTGGTCCGGCCGGTCGCGGGCGGTCAGTATGATGATCGGGGTCAGGTCCTTCTGGGCGCGGATCTCGAGCAGGGCCTGCAGGCCGTCGACCCTCGGCAGGCCGAGGTCGAGCAGGATCAGCGCATAGTCCTGGGCCCGGGCGGCGGCGATCGCCTCCTCGCCGTCCATGGCCCAGTCGACCGTGTAGCCCACCCGTTGCAAGGTTCGCTTCAGGCCCGCGCCCAGCATCTGATCGTCTTCCGCCAACAGCAGACGCATCGCCGATCCCGCGCTCTCGTTCGGTTGGACGCCCAGCATCAGACCTCTTACCGGCGACAATGGGGCGGAAGCGGCGCGCACCCGGTGATTGCGCTAGGGTCGTGACTCGGGCGGCCCCCGCCAACCGACCTCGAAGCCGTGACGAGCCACGACCCCATGCCCCCGCACCGCCCCAACGTGATCCTGGTCCTGACCGACGACCAGGGCTACCCGCCGCTCGCTGCGCACGGGCATCCGTTCCTGCGCACCCCGAACCTCGACCGTTTCCACGCCGAGGCCGTGAGCCTCGACCAATGCCACTCCGGCACCACCTGCGCCCCGACCCGGGCCGGCCTGATGACCGGCAACTACTGCAACTCGACGGGCGTCTGGCACACGATCGGCGGCCGGTCGCTGCTGCGCAAGGATGAGTGGACCCTGGCCGACGCCCTGGGCCAGGCCGGCTATCGGACGGGCCTGTTCGGCAAGTGGCACCTGGGGGACGAATATCCCTATCGGCCCCAGGACCGGGGGTTCCAGACCTGTGTCGTCCATGGCGGCGGCGGCATCGGCCAGGGGCCGGACTGGTGGGGCAACGACTATTTCGACGACACCTATATCGTCGACGGGAGGCCCAGGGCCTTCGAGGGCTATTGCACCGACGTCTTCTTCCGCGAGGCCATGAGCTTCATCACGGCGAACCAGGACGCGCCGTTCCTGTGCGTCATCAGCACCAACGCCCCGCACAGCCCCTACAATGTCGAGCCGCGCTACCAGGCGCTCTATGACGGACAGACCAAGACCGAGAACTACGCCCGCTTCCTCGGCATGATCAGCAATATCGACGACAACTTCGGGGCCCTGCGCCTGCGCCTCGCCGAGCTCGGCCTGGAAGACGACACCGTGCTGATGTTCATGAGCGACAATGGCCAGTGCGGCTTCGCCGCCCATCCGGAAGGCGGGGCCTTCAACGCCGGCATGCGCGGCTTCAAGGGCAGCATGTACGAGGGCGGTCATCGGATTCCCTGGCTGACCCGCTGGCCGCGGGGCGGGATCGGCGGCGGCCAGGTCGTGACCCCGCTCAGCGCCTATATCGACGTCATGCCCACCCTGCTGGAGCTGTGCGGGATCGCCCCGCCCGCCGGGCGCGCGTTCCACGGGCGCAGCCTGGCCGCCCTGCTGCGCGGCGAGCCTGCCGACACGTCCTGGACCGAGCGGGTGATCGTCACCGACACCCAGAGGACGCCCGAGCCGATCAAGTGGCGGATGAGCTGCGTCATGAAGGGCGACTGGCGGCTGGTGAACCGCGATGAGCTCTATGACCTCGTCACCGATCCGGGCCAACGGGCGAACATCGCCGACCAGCATCCGGGGGTCGTGGCCGAACTGCGCGAGGCCTATGAGGCCTGGTGGGAGATCTGCACCAGACAGGCCGGCGAGACCATCCCGATCTCGGTTGGCGCGCCGACCCAGCAGATCGCCGAGCTGCGCACCCACGACCTGCGCAACGCCGACAGCGACGTGGTCTGGAACCAGGACCAGATCCGCGCCGGCCAGGCCTGCCAGGGTTATTGGGAGGTGCTGGTCGAACGGGCGGGCGACTACGAATTCGCCTTCCGCCGCTGGCCAACCGAGGCCGGTCACGCGATCCGCACGGGCATCGAGGGCGACGATGTCGCCTTCCGCCGCGACGCCATCGCCCGGGCCGATTGGAGCCTCTATACCGGCGGAACCGCTCTGCCGATCACCGCCGCCCGGTTGGAGATCACCGGCCATCCACCCCTGACCGTCCAGGTCGCCGATGAGACGGCGGCGGTCCTGCGCCTTAGCCTGCCGGCGGGAGAGGTCCAGGTGCGCGGCTGGTTCCTCAACGAAGCGGGCCTGACCCTGGCGCCCTACTACATCTATGTCCGCAGGCTTGAGGCGGCCTAACGGGTCAGAGCGGATAGTCCTGCCAGAGCCATTCCAGGGCGCCGGGCAGGGTCTGCTCCAGCACCCGGGGATCGGCGTGCCGGCCCTCCCGCGAGAGGGTGAAGCGATAGGGATAACCCTTGGCCGCTAGGGCCGCCGCCATGCGCTGGTTGGCCAGGGGCCAGTTGCGCCAGCTGTCCTCCGGGTCGTCGGCGTGCAGGTCCCGGTCCCCGACCTCCATCCAGATCCGCAAGGGCTTGCGCTCGGCCTGTGGGACCAGGGTCGCGTGATACTCCCACGCCCCGCGCGGGCAGTCGGGGTCGGGCGGCGACTGCTGGTTCACATAGGTGCCGGAATAGGAGAGCACGCGGCGATATCGGTCGGGATGAAACCAGGCCATGGTGAAGGCGCAGGCCGCGCCCGAGCTCACCCCCAGGGTCGCGCGGCCCTCCGGGTCATCGGTCAGGGTGACGCCGGTTTCCGCCACCACCCGAGGCAGCACCTCGGTCTCGATGAAGTCGCTATAGCGGCCGGAGACGGTGTCGTACTCCAGTCCGCGCTGCGAGCCCTGGGCGTCGCCGCCGCCATTGTCGACCAGGATGGCGATCAACGCCGGCGCCCGTCCTTCGGCGATCAGGTTGTCGAGCACGCGCGGCAGGCGGTTCAGATAGAGATATCCGTCCTGGGCGACGATGAAGGGCGCCGCCGTTCCCGGCTGATACTGCGCAGGCACATAGACCCAGACCGTCCGGGTATAGGGCGCGGCGACCGACTGCTCGTGGTCCTCCGCCGCGATGCGATTGCCGAACGGGTCGCGGCGACGGGTGATCTCATTGTCCAGCCGCCGGATGCCCGGATAGATCGCGCTGTCCCGCGACTCCATCGTGAAGGCGTGGACGACGCCGGCCGGCGCGCCCGCGCGCACCTCGGTCTCCGGCGCCGGCGCATAGTCCGGGCCGATGACGAAGTCGCCACTGGCGAAGACGGAGGGGTCGGTCATGCCAGGTCCCGGGGCTTCGGCGTCAGGGCCTGGACGCCGCGACGCGATAGGGCGTCAGGTCCCAGCGGGGATAGCGGGCCTGGGCCCGCGCCAGGGTGGTCTCGGTCCAGAAGGGATCGCCGGGAAGCTTGACGCCAAAACAGGCCAGCTGTTCCGGACTCGCGCGCTCGAACAGCTCCGCCCAGGGCTTGGTGTTGTGGAACGCCCAGGCGTGGAAGCCGATGCTCTCGTCCCCCGCCCGCTTGAAACAGGCCATGACCGCGTAGCGATGGCCGTTCGGCGCGGTCAGGTTGGCGCCGCGATGATAGACGTCGATCGAATAGGGGATCGCGGTTCCGGCCGGCGAGGCGCTGGACCGCTCATGGGCCATCAGATCCCTCTGCAGCTGGGCCTGGACGCCCGGAGCAAAGTCCAGCGTCGCCTCCGGCCCCGCGACCCGGTCGCTGTCGGGGCGGGTCACATAGCGCATGGCCCCATGGGCGTCGGTCACGTCGGTGAAATAGTTGAGGATGGTCACCGAGTTGCTGGCCGCGTCCTCCGACGGGACGGTCAGGGTGTGGTTGGAATAGTCGCAGTGGAAGGGCTGGTCATAGTCGGCGTCCCCGGTGAACTTGGCCCAGGCCTGGCATTGGTAGAGATGCACGGCGTCGGTGTTCAGCGCCGCCTTGGCGAAGGCGATCAGGGCCGGGTGCACGCCGATCAGGTTCAGAGCCGGGGCCCCCGGAAACGGGACGGCCTCCAGCGTCCTGAACTGGGCGCCATTGAAACGGCCGATCTCGCCGGCCTTCTTCTTGTCCATCGCCTGTTCGGCGCCGGCGGTCCGCCCGAACACCTGCTCGAAGTCCGCGCGCACGGCGGCGACCTCTTCCGGGGTGAAGAAGTCGCGGACCAGGGTGACGCCATCGCGCCGCCAGGTCTCGACATCCTCTGCGGTGAAGCGCTGCTGCTCCAGGCTCATCGATCCGTCTCCGTCACGTCTGGCCCATCCTAGACGTCGTTTTCCCGCTGGGTAGTCCTGCGCGCGGCCAGGTGCTCGGCCACGAAGGCGGCGTCCTCGCCCATGCCCATCATCACCGAGGACTTGCGCCGCGACAGCCAGGCCAGGCCGATCAGATAGGCGCCGGGCGCAGGGGTCACCCCGCCCTGGTGCAGAGGCTCGGCCCGGGTTTTCATGTCGGCGAAGATCGGCAGGTCCACCCAGCCGAAGTCATAGCGATAGCCCGTCGCCCAGATCACCGATCCGACCCCGGCGGCGGCCAGGTCAAGCTCCAGCAGCGGCGTGGGCAAGGGCGCGGCCGGGGGCCGGGGCGCGGCCGGCGGCAGGTCCAGCCCCGCCGCCTGGGCATGGGCGTCGCAGGCGGCCAGGAAGGCGTCGTACTCGGCCTCGGCCCTGGCCAGGCTGGCGTCGCGGTCATCGGCGAAGACCAGCCGCCCGTCACCCGCACCGGCCAGCCGGCCCAGCAGCGTCACCCCCTGGGCGGCCAGGACGCTCAGGTCCATGTCCCGCCCCCCGTCCACGCCGGTCAGCAGGGGCGGCACGGTTCCCGGGGTCCGCTGGGCGAGCGGCTGGTCGAAGGCGCCGAGCGCGAATTCCCAGAACATGAAGTCCCGGCCGCGATAGCGGCGCGGCGCCCGGCGATGCGACCCGACCGCCAGATAGACCCGCCGGCCGGCCCGCATCAGGTCCTCGGCGATCTGCGCGCCGGACGCGCCGGACCCGACCACCAGCACCGCGCCGTCTGGCAGCTCGGCCGGGTTCCGATAGGCCATGGCGTGAAGTTGCTTGGCGGCGCCCATCTGGCCGGCCAGGGCCGCCGGGATGGCCGGACGCTGATAGGGCCCGGTGGCGATCACCACCTGGGCCGCCGTCATCGGTCCGTCCGAGGTCTCCAGCACGAACCGGTCGCCGTCGTGGCTGAGCCGGGTCACGCTGACCCCGCACCGCACCGGGGCGGCCGAGGCGGCGGCATAGGCCGCGATGAAGTCCGCCACTGCGTCCCGGCCCGAGAAGCCTTCGGGATCGGGGCCGTCATAGGCGAAGCCCGGCAGCTGCAGGCTCCAGTTGGGAAACTGAAAGGCCAGGCTGTCCCAGCGCTCCGACCGCCAGCGCTCCGCCACCCGCGCGCGCTCCAGCACCTGATGGGGGCAACCCAAGCGGGTCAGATGCCAGCTGACCGCCAGCCCCGACTGGCCAGCGCCGATGATCAGGGTGTCGTGGGCCTCAGCGACCATCTCAGCGTATCTCTTCACTCGCCAGGGCCGCCGCCAGACGCGGCGCGAGCCATTGGGCCATGGTCCGTTGGTCGGCCGCCGTGGCCAACAGGTCCTGGCGCACCTCCAGCTCCAGATAGTCGAGCCCCCGCGCGTCGGCGTGCAGCGGGATGGTGTTGTCGGTCTCGTCCATCTCATAGGGCTGGTTGTCGCCCACCGCCTCGCCCAGGTCGGCCCGCATCACCGCCAGCATGGCCCGCGAGAACGGCGAGTCGCCCCGGTGCAGCACCCCCAGCCGCCACGGCCGGGCCTGGCCCTGCATCGCCGGCGTGAAGCTGTGCAGGGCGACCAGCACGGTTGGCCGGTCGGCGCGGGCGTCCAGGGTCCGGGCGATCTCATCCTGGTAGGGCTGATAGATCTGGTCGTGGCGGGCCTGGGCGGCCCCGGCCGAAAGATCACGGTTGCCGGGAACAGCCACGTCGTCGCTGACCGCCAGGATCGCCGCGGCGCTGCCGGGTTTGCGATTGCAGTCGATCATCAGCCGCGAATAGCGCTGCTGGATGAAACAGGCGTCGAGCAGGACGGCCAGCTGCTCGCCCAGCCCCGCGACCCCGATGTCACAGGCGATGTGCAGGTCAAGCTGCGCCAGCGTCAGGCCCAAATCCCCGAGCGCCCGAGGGATCGCTCTGCCCGCGTGGTCCCCCAGGAGCAGAAACGGCGACGGGGCGCCCGCATTGAGCACAGCCACCGGCGGGGGATCGCCGGGACCCAGCAGCGGGATCGACGCCGCCCCCGAAACCGAGCCTGTTCTCCCCATGCCCGTGCTCCCGGTCCGCCAACTGACCCGCTCGCGGAGCGGCCATTCCGTCGTATCGGTCAAACATCGCATGATGCGGTCGTGGCGCGAAGGTCGTGCATCCTCCATAACCGTCGTGCGTTTCCGTCGGACCGCCGAGGCGCGCTCCTGGCGCGACCTCCCCCTATCGCGGCCCAGGCCCAATCCATGAGACCCCGATGCTGATCCGCTACGGATACGAGATCACCGTGAACTGCCAGCAGCCGACGGCCATGGTCACCCTGCTGGGCGTGCGCGACGGCCGCGAGGCGGACATCCGCATTCCGGAAACCTTCTTCACGACGCCGGAGATCGAGACCTCCACCTATCGCGACCTGTTCGGCAATGTCTGCCGGCGCTTCGTCGCCCCGGCCGGGGATCTGACCCTGTGGAGCGACAGCGTCATCGAGGACAGCGGCGCCGTCGATCCCTGCGACCTCGACGCCGTGCAGCATGAGGTGGCCGACCTGCCCGACGCCTGCCTCGTCTATCTGATGGGCAGCCGCTATTGCGAAACCGACCGCCTCAGCCAGCTGGCCTGGAACCTGTTCGGCACAGGCCCGACCGGCTGGGCCCGGGTCCAGGCGATCTGCGACTACGCCCACCGCCAGATCACCTTCAACTACCAGAACGCCCGGTCGACCCGCACCGCCTATGAGGCCCACGAGGAGCGCACCGGGGTCTGCCGCGACTACGCCCACCTGGCCGTGGCCCTGTGCCGCTGCATGAACATCCCGGCCCGCTACGTGAACGGCTACCTGGGCGATATCGGCGTCAAGCGAATCGATCCGATGGATTTCAGCGCCTGGATGGAGGTCTATCTGGGCGGCGCCTGGCGCACCTTCGACCCGCGCAACAACATCCCGCGCATCGGCCGGATCGTCCTGGCCGAGGGTCGCGACGCGGCAGACGTGGCCATGGTCAGCTCATTCGGCCCCCATCTCCTGACAGGCTTTCGCGTCTGGTGTTATGAGACGGACGCCAGCGGACTGCCGATCTCGGTGACCGACACGACGGGCGAAGCCGGGCGCGAGGTTCGGGCGCGATCGCCGCTTTGAACCGCTCAGCGGTTCGGCGCCCGGGGTGACATTCGCCGCGGGGCCGAGGTTCGGCTGGTCAAGGACGTCAGAGTCCTGAGGATGTGAATCGGGCGCGCCCGAGACGAATGGCGACCCGGGAGAATATCTTGTCGATCACTGTCGCCCTGCACCACCTGACCCGCTACCGCTATGACCGGCCCGTGGAGCTGGGTCCCCAGGTGGTGCGCCTGCGCCCCGCCCCCCACTGCCGGACGCGCATCCCCAGCTATGCGCTGAAGGTCACCCCGGCCCAGCATTTCATCAACTGGCAGCAGGACCCGTTCGGCAACTGGCTGGCCCGGCTGGTGTTTCCAGCCGACGTCACCGAATTCAGCGTCGAGGTGAACCTGACCGCCGAGATGTCGGTGATCAATCCGTTCGACTTCTTCGTCGAGGCCTATGCCGAGGCCCTGCCCTTCGCCTATCCGACCGAACTGGCCGGCGAACTGGCCCCCTATCTGGTCCTCGACGACGACAGCCCGGCGCTCAACGCCTATGTCGCGGGGCTGGAGACCAGCGCCGCCAGCACGATCAATTTCCTGGTCGGCCTCAACGCCCGCCTGCAGAGCGAGATCAATTACCAGGTCCGCATGGATCCCGGCGTGCAGTCGCCGGATGAGACCCTGGCGCTCGCCTCGGGCTCCTGCCGCGACAGCGCCTGGCTGCTGGTGCAGATTCTGCGCCGCCTGGGCCTCGCGGCGCGTTTCGTCTCCGGCTATCTCGTCCAGCTGAAGGCCGACATCGAGGCCCTGGACGGCCCGTCAGGCACCACGGTCGACTTCTGCGACCTGCACGCCTGGGCCGAGGTCTATCTGCCGGGCGCGGGCTGGATCGGCCTGGACGCCACCTCGGGCCTGCTCTGCGGCGAGGGCCACATCCCGCTGGCGGCGACGCCGCACTACCGCTCCGCCGCCGCGATCACCGGGGTGGCCGGCCCCGCCCAGGTCGATTTCCATTTCGAGATGTCGGTGACCCGGCTGATCGAACCGGTGCGGATCACCAAGCCCTTCGAGGAGGATCGCTGGGCGGCGCTCGATGCGCTGGGCGAGCAGGTCGACAAGGACCTGGCGAAGCAGGACGTCCGCCTGACCCTGGGCGGGGAGCCGACCTTCTGCTCCATCGACGACTTCGAGTCGGCGGAGTGGAACACCGACGCCGTCGGCCCGACCAAGCGCCGCATCGCCGACGATCTGATCCGCCGCCTGCGCGACCGCTTCGCGCCCGGCGGCCTGCTGCATCACGGCCAGGGCAAGTGGTATCCTGGCGAGCCCCTGCCCCGCTGGGCCTTCGCCCTCTATTGGCGCGCCGACGGCCAGCCGATCTGGCGCGACGCCGAGGCCATTGGCCGCGAACCCCAGGGCCCCTCGACCGGCAAGGCGACCGGCGCCCCCCAGGCCTCACGCTTCGCCACCCAGTTCGCCCTGGCCCTGGGCCTCGATCCGGCCAATGTGCTGACCGCCCTGGAAGACCCCCTGCACTGGATCGGCCGGGAAGGCGCCCTGCCGATCAATTTCGACGACCCGGACCTGCCCATCGACGACCCGGCCGAGCGGGCGCGCCTGCTGCGGGTCTTCGACGACGGGCTGAAGCGGCCGCGCGGCTATGTGCTGCCGATCCGTCGCTGGCGCTCGGGCAAGGACAGCGGCTGGATCTCCGAGGCCTGGGCCCTCCGGCGCGGGCGGATGTTCCTGGTCCCGGGCGACTCGCCGGTCGGCTTCCGCCTGCCGCTCGGCGACCTGCCCCGCCTGGCCGACGAGGACTATCCCTACATCAAGGAACGCGACCCCTTCGAGCCGCGCGATCCCCTGCCCGCCTACGACGCCTTGCGGCCCGCGCGCGCGCCCGTCGACGAGGACGCCCCCGCCCCGACGCCGCGCTCCGGCCATGTCCGCACGGCGATCACCTTCGAGCCCCGCGACGGGGTGCTCTATGTGTTCATGCCGCCGGTCGAGACGGTCGAGGACTATCTGGAGCTGGTCGCCGAGGTCGAGGCCCTGGGCGCCGAGACCGGCCAGGTCCTGCGCTTCGAGGGCTATGCGCCCCCCGCCGATCCGCGCCTGCACAACATCAAGGTCACGCCGGACCCCGGCGTCGTCGAGGTCAATGTCCATCCGGCCACCAGCTGGCGCCAGACCGTGGACATCACCAATGGCGTCTATGAGGAGGCGCGAAAGACCCGACTGGGCGCCGACAAGTTCATGATCGACGGTCGCCACACCGGCACCGGCGGCGGCAACCACATCGTGGTCGGCGGCGCGACCTCGGAGGATTCGCCCTTCCTGCGCCGGCCGGACCTCTTGAAGAGCCTGCTGCTCTACTGGCAACGCCATCCCTCCCTGTCCTACCTGTTCTCCGGCCTGTTCGTCGGGCCGACCAGCCAGGCGCCCCGGGTCGACGAGGCGCGGCACGACGCGCTCTATGAGCTCGAGATCGCCATGGCCGCCGTGCCCCTGCCGGGCGAGGGCGAACCGCCGACGCCGTGGCTGGTCGACCGCCTGTTCCGCAACCTGCTGGCCGATGTGGGGGGCAACACCCACCGCACCGAGATCTGCATCGACAAGCTCTATTCCCCCGACGGGCCCGCTGGCCGGCTGGGCCTGCTGGAGTTCCGCGGCTTCGAGATGCCGCCGGAGGCCCGGATGAGCCTGGCCCAGCAACTGCTGCTGCGGGCCCTGATCGCCTGGCTCTGGCGCGAGCCCCAGGACGGCGCCCTGGTCCGCTGGGGCACGGCCCTGCACGACCGCTTCATGCTGCCCCACTTCGTCTGGGCCGACTTCCTGGGGGTGCTCGGCGACCTGCGCGCCGCCGGCTATGACTTCGACCCCATCTGGTTCGAGGCCCAGCGCGAGTTCCGCTTCCCGGCCCATGGCCGCGTCGAGCATGGCGGGGTGCAGCTGGAGATCCGCCACGCCCTGGAACCCTGGCACGTCATGGCCGAGGAGAACGCCGGCTCTGGCACGGTGCGCTTTGTCGACGCCTCGGTGGAGCGGCTGCAGGTGCTGGCGACCGGCTTCGTGCCCGAGCGGCACATCATCACCTGCAACGGCCGGCCCCTGCCCATGACCTCGACCGGCGTGTCGTCCCAGGCGGTGGCCGGCGTGCGCTACAAGGCCTGGAAACCCCACAGCGGCCTGCATCCGACCGCCGAGGTCAATGCGCCCCTGACCTTCGACATCCTCGATCGCTGGAACGGCCGCTCGCTCGGCGGCTGCGTGTATCATGTCGCGCATCCAGGCGGCCGAAACTACGATACCTTCCCGGTGAACTCCTACGAGGCGCAATCGCGGCGACTCGCGCGGTTCCAGGAGCACGGCCATACGCCGGGCGCCATCGTCATGCCGGCGGAGGCCCGGTCTGGCGAATTTCCGCTGACCTTGGATTTGAGGACGCCCGTTGCCCGTTGATCGCCCCGACGTTCAAGACCGCGTCGCCACCCGGGCGGCGTCGCAGGCCCGCCTGGACGGCTGGCTCAGCGGCTACCGGCCGCTGCCTGGCATTCCCGACGAGCTGGTCCAGCCGGATGGAACGACTCCCCAGGCCTGGCTGCGGTTCCTGGGCGAACTGGCGGAGTTCCCCCAGGGTGAGTTCGAGGACCGCTTCGCGCTCGCCACCCGCCACATCCGCGACGCCGGCGTCTCCCACCGCATCTATGGCGACGACAATGAGCGCATCTGGCCGCTGAGCCCCCTGCCCCTGATCCTGGGCGAACAGGAATGGGCTCAGATCTCCGCGGGCGTCGAACAGCGCGCCACCCTGATGGAGGCCGTGCTCAACGACCTCTATGGCGACGCCAGGCTGGTCAGCGAGGGCCACCTGCCGGCCGCGGCCGTGACCGGCGGCGCCGACTTCGTGCGGGCCATGCGCGGGGTGAAGCCGGCCGGCGGCCGGGCCATGCACCTCTACGCCGCCGACCTGGGCCGCGGCCCCGATGGCCGCTGGTGGGTGCTCGACGACCGCACCCAGGCGCCCTCCGGCTCGGGCTACGCGCTTGAGAACCGCATGGTGCTGTCGCGCGCCTTCCCCCACCTCTACAACGCCATGAACGTCCAGCGCCTGGCGCCGTTCTTCAGCGAGTTCCGCGCCAGCCTGGCCAATGCGGCCCACCGCAGCGACCCGCGCATCTGCCTGCTCAGCCCCGGCCCGTTCAGCGAAAGCTATTTCGAACAGGCCCACCTGGCCCGCTATCTCGGCTTCCTGCTGGTCGAGGGCGACGATCTGGTGGTCCGCGAGGGCCAGGTCTATGTCCGCACCATCGCCGGCCTGAAGCGCGCCGACGTGCTGTGGCGCCGGGTCGACGCCGACTTCATCGATCCTCTGGAACTGAACAGCGCCTCGCGCCTCGGCGTGCCCGGGCTGATGGAGGCGATCCGCGCCGGCGGGGTGGTGGTGTCCAACATGGCCGGTTCGGGCCTGCTGGAATCCCGCGCCCTGCTCGGCTTCCTGCCCGCGCTCAGCCATCATCTGCTGGGCGAGGCGCTGAAGCTGCCCAATGTCGCCACCTGGTGGTGCGGCCAGCCCTCCGAGCGCCGGCTGGTGGAGCGCAATATCGACACCCTGGCCATCGCCCGGGCCTTTGGCGGCCAGGGCCATCCAACCCTGGCGCGCGGCCCGCGCATGCTGGCCGACCTGACCCCGGCGGAACGCTCATCCCTGCGGGCGGCGATGGACGCCCGGCCGGTGGATTTCGTCGGCCAGGAAGTGGTCCGGCTGTCGACCACGCCGGCCTGGCGGGACGGCGCCCTGCAGCCCAGCCCCTTCGTCCTGCGGGTCTACGCCACCGCCACCGAGGACGGCTGGAAGGTGATGCCGGGCGGGTTCTGCCGTGTCTCAGACCAGGCCGACGCCCGCGCCCTGTCCATGGGCGAAGGCGCCCAGGCCGCCGATGTCTGGGTGCTGTCGGACCGACCGGTCGAGCGCATCTCGCTGCTGGCCAACCGCGACGATGTGAAGGTGCGCCGGATCATGGGCCACCTGCCCAGCCGCGCCGCCGACAACCTGTTCTGGCTTGGCCGCTATCTGGAACGCGCCGAGGCGACCCTGCGCCTGGTCCGCAGCCTCTGCACCAGCCTGATGGATTCCGACGCCGCCGTTCACGGAACCGGCGAGACCCTGTCCAAGCTGCGCGGCCTGCTGGTCGAATGGGGCGCGGTCGACGAGGCCACGGACGGCGGCCAGGTCGCCGATTTCGTCTCCGCGGCCCTGCATGACGAGACCGCCTATGGCTCGGTGATCCGCCTGATCCAGGCGGCCCGGCGCGCGGCGGCCAGCATGCGCGAGCGGCTGTCGGAGGACTTCTGGAAGCTGCTGCTCAATCTGGAATCCCGGCTCAAGGGCAAGCGCGGCGACGTGCTGACCGAGGCCGACGGCCTGGCCCGGGCCGAGGGCGCGCTACAGGCCCTGTCGGCCCTGGCCGGCCTGACCCACGAGAACATGAACCGGGTCGCCGGCTGGCGCTTCCTCGACATGGGCCGCCGGGTCGAGCGCGGGGTCAACACCTGCCGGATCATGCGCCAGCTGGCCAAGGACGACGCCAGCGTCGACGACCTGGACCTGCTGCTCGACCTGATCGACAGCCAGATCACCTATCGCTCGCGCTATCTGGAGGGCATCGCGCTCACCCCCGTGCGCGACCTGGTGATGCTGGACCCGTTCAACCCCCGCTCGGTCGCCTTCCAGATCGTCACGCTCAAGGCCCACCTCGCCTCGCTGCCGACCCTGCAGAACGATGGCATGCCTGAGCGCCCGACCCGCCAGATGGTGCATCTGGCCAGCCAGGTCGAGACCGCCAGCGCCGGCGACCTCGACACCGAGCGGACCCTGGAGATCGAGCGCCTGCTGATGGGCCTGTCGAACGCCATCGCCGACCGCTATTTCCTGCAGGGCTCCAACGCCACCCCGACCAAGAAGCTGGGTGGGCTGGCTTGATCTATCAGCTGCGCCATCTGACCACCTATCTCTACGAGAAGCCGGTGACCTTCGCCCGCTGCGCCCTTCGCCTGGCGCCGTGGCAAGACACCGCCCAGTCGGTCATGGACAGCCATCTCAGCATCACCCCCAAGCCCACCCTGCTCGAAACCCATATCGGCCAGTTCGGCGAGCGGGTGGTCACCGCCACCATCGAGACTCCGCACCGGTCGCTGAAAATCCTCGCCAAGTCCCGGGTCGAGGTGACCCGCGCGGGTCCGACCTGGCCGCTGGGCGGCCGCGCGTGGGAGGCCGTTCGGACCGAGGCCTTCGCCTCGACCTCCCTCGACCTCGCCTCGCCCGTTCACTTTCTCTATCCGACCCGGATGACCGCCCTGCAGCCGGCCATCACCGCCTTCGTGGCCGAGAGCTTCCAGCCCGGCCGTCCCGTGTTGGAAGCCGCCTTCGACGTCGCCCGCCGGATCAAGGCCGAGTTCGCCTATGACCCCAAGTCGACCGAGGTCTCCACCCCGGCCATCGAGGCCTTCACCGCCCGGCATGGGGTCTGCCAGGACTTCGCCCACATCATGATCGCCGGCCTGCGCGGCCTGGGCCTGCC
>NZ_CANCLE010000013.1 GCF_947378715.1 Phenylobacterium aquaticum | reverse complement strand
AGGTCGAGGCGCTCGCCTATGACCTGCCACGGCTGTCGGTGGTGGCGCTGGCCTTTCCGAAATTCACCGACGGCCGCGCCTACAGCTCGGCGCGCATCCTGCGCCAACGCCTGGGCTACAGGGGTGAGATCCGCGCCGTGGGCGATGTGGTTGTCGAACAGGGCGGGCACATGATCCGCTGCGGGTTCGACGCCTTCGCTCCCGCCGACGGGTCGCAGCCGGCCCAGTGGGCCCATGTCGCCAACCGTCACCGTCACGTCTATCAGCGCGCCGCCGACACCAAGGCACCCGCCTATGTCGAGCGCGGGGAGGCTTGAGTCCCATGGCTTTTGACCAGATCGAACGCCCGCACGTCGCCATCCGCCTGGACGCGGAACTGCGCCACGCCCATCCGATGACGGTGCTGGAAAGCGCCGTGGAGACCTTCGGCGACAAGCTCGCCCTGGTCTCGTCGTTCGGGGCGGAGTCGGCGGTCCTGCTGCACATGATCTCGAGGATCAAGCCGGACATGCCGGTGATGTTCCTCGACACCGGCATGCTGTTTGGCCAGACGCTCGACTATCGAAAGGCCCTGGCCGCCAAGCTGGGCCTGACCGGCATCCGCGACCTGCGCCCGGCCTTCCAGGACCTGGCCACCACCGACCCGGAAGCCAATCTGTGGAAGACCGACACCGACGGCTGCTGCCACATCCGCAAGGTGCTGCCGCTGGACAAGGCGCTCACCGAGTTCGACGCCTGGATCACCGGGCGCAAGCGCTTCCACGGCGGTGACCGCATGTCCCTGCCGGTGGTGGAACAGGCCGACGGCCAGGTGAAGTTCAATCCCCTGGCCAATTGGGGCAAGGCCGAGCTGGACGGCTACATGGCCGAACATGACCTGCCGGCCCACCCGCTGGTGGCCCAGGGCTTCCCCTCGATCGGCTGCTGGCCCTGCACCAATCCGGTGGAGGAGGGACAAGATGTCCGCGCCGGCCGCTGGGCGGGTTCCGAAAAGACCGAATGCGGCATACATGTCGCCCGCGCGCCCGACGCCGTCAGCAATGTCGGCGGCGATATCTGACGCCCAACGGACTGCAAGACAGATCATGACCGACGTGACCGCCGCCGCCCCGGCCAAGAAGGCCGGCGCCTTCCTCTACGAGACCGTGACCTGGGTCCAGCACTGGACCGACGAGCTGTTCTCGTTCCGCACCACCCGCGACCCGGCCTTCCGCTTCCAGAGCGGCCAGTTCGTGATGGTCGGGCTGGAGGTGGACGGCAAGCCGCTGCTGCGCGCCTATTCCATCGCCTCGCCCTCATGGCACGAGGAGCTGGAATTCTATTCCATCAAGGTCGAGAGCGGCCCGCTGACCTCGCGCCTCCAGCACCTGAAGGTCGGCGACAAGGTGCTGATCGGCAAGAAGCCCACCGGCACCCTGGTGCTGGACGGTCTGAAGCCCGGCAAGCGGCTCTATATGCTGGGCACCGGCACGGGCCTGGCCCCCTGGCTCAGCCTGGCCCGCGACCCCGAGGTCTATGACCGCTTCGAGCAGGTGATCGTCACCCACACGGTGCGCCACGTCGCCGACCTGAACTATCGCGAGCTGTTCGAGCGCGATCTGCCCAATGACGAAATCCTCGGCGAGATCGTCGCGCCGAAGCTGCTCTACTATCCGACCGTGACCCGCGAGCCGTTCAAGCATGAGGGCCGGATCACCGACCTGATCGCGTCGGGCAAGATCTTCGCCGATCTGGGCCTGCCAAGGCTCGATCCGGCGGAGGACCGCTTCATGCTCTGCGGCGGACCGTCGGTCCTGGCCGACCTCAAGGTGCAGCTGGAAAGCTACGGCTATGTCGAGGGCTCGCTGGCCGCGCCCGGCGACTATGTGCTGGAACGCGCCTTCGTCGAGACCTGAGGGTCAAAAGCCGGCGCGCGCCACGGCCTCGAGCACGAAGGTGGCCCGGTCCTCGACGCTGACCCGGGGCAGCTCGACCACCTGATAGCCCCGTCGGGTCAGGCCTGCGCAGATACGGCCGTGGGTGGCGACCGCCTCGGCGAAGTCCTGGATGCGCTCAGCGTCGGTCTCGTAGATCTCCGCCCAGGGCGGGGGAACGAAGACGGTCGCGGCGTAGCGGCGCTCCGCCGCCGCCCGCTCCAGCCAGGGCGGATCGAGGCCGTCGCCGGCCAGACTGTCCAATATGCCCCGGTCGAAGAACACCCGGCGGGTCTCGCCGGCCAGGCGGTCGAAGATCTCGACGTCGCGTCGCCCACAGAGGTCGCGGAACCCGGTCTGGTCCGACCTGGGCAGCCCCCGGTCCCCCAGGGCCGCCTGTTCGCGGATCACCTGGCGATGGGTCTCGGGCACGCAGGTCTCGCCCCGCGCCTTGAGGTGCTCGACCAGGGTGGTCTTGCCGACCCCGGGGCCGCCGGTGAACAGGAAGAAGTTGGGACGATGGACCGGCACGGGGGGCCTCGCGAACAGGTTTGCACGCCGAAGCGGATGCGCCGGCGGTCGAGGTCTTGCTGGGGGATTTTGGTCTGGGGCTGCGCCTAGTTCGGCGGGCAGCCCTTGAACTCGCCGGCCTTGGTGACGGAGAGGCTGGTGAGGTTCAGCGAGCGCATCACCTTCATCGAGGCGGCGTTCATGCCGGTGAACAGGTCGATGCGGTCGCCCTTGATCGCGCCGCCGGTGTCGGACGCATACCAGTAGCCATCATGGGCGCCGCCGTCGGGCAGGGGCAGGCCGACGGTTTCCTTGATGAACAGGATGGTGTGCTTGGGGATCAGATGGGCGTCGATGGCGGCGGTGCGCATGGCCACGACCCGGCAGCCGAGCGAGTCCATGCCCCCCACGCCCCGGGCGCCAGCGTGATAGAGGCTGGCCTTCAGCTGGAAGTCCGGGGTGCCGGGCAGGGCGCCGGTCAGGGCGGACATCAACAGATCGCCGATCGGATCGGACGGCGGGGCGGAGTCCGCATGTGCGGCGCCGGCGAGGGCGAGGAGGGGAAGGGCGGCCAGGGCGGCGAGGCGGCGTCCCATGACGGCGTCCTCCTTCGTCGTTGTTCTGTCAGCGGCCGCCTAGGTACCCGGACTCTCCTCTCAGGGCAAGCCAGGCGTCATCAGTTCGTCTCACAGGGGCGCCAGAGCGCCTGGATTGCATGCGGCGGCGGGACCGCTATGACGCGCCGTCAGCAAGGGGAACCACGGCATGCGCATCTATGGCGACTCGATCTCGGGCAACTGCCTGAAGGTGAAGTGGACGGCCGATCATCTGGGCCTGGCCTATGAGTGGGTCGAGACCAGCGTGCTGAAGGCCGAGAGCCGCACCCCTCAATTCCTGGCCATGAACCCGGCCGGGCAGGTCCCGGCGGTGGTGCTGGACGACGGCCGGCCGCTGGCCCAGTCCAACGCCATCATCCTGCATCTGGCCGAGGGCTCCGACCTGATCCCGGGCGACGCCTATGACCGGGCGCGGATGTACGAATGGATGTTCTGGGAGCAGTACAGCCACGAGCCTTATGTGGCCGTCGCCCGGTTCCAGATGCACTATCTGGGCAAGTCCCTGGCCGAGCTCGACCCCAAGATCATCGAGCGCGGCGAGGCCGCCCTGGCGCGGCTGGACAAGGCCCTGGCGCGCTCCGCCTTCCTGGTCGGCGCGGCGGTGAGCCTCGCCGACGTGGCCCTCGTGGCCTACACCCGGGTGGCCCACGAGGGCGGCTTCGATCTGGCCGACTATCCGCAGGTTCAGGCCTGGGTAAGCCGGGTCGAGGCGACGCTGAAAATTCACTGAAGCGCGGCTTGCCTTCGAGGGCGGGGAGGGTCAAATCGCGGCCATGATCCGCACCCTTCGCCGCCTCACCCTCGCCGCCCTGGTCCTGGCGGCCCCCGCGCCTGCGTTCGCCTGGGGCGGCATGGGCCACCGCATCATTGGCGAGGCGGCGATCGAGGCCCTGCCGAGCGACCTGCCCCCCTTTATGCGCACCCCGGCCTTCGTCGCCGGGGCCGGCGAGATGTCGCGCGAGCCGGACCGGTCGAAGGGCGCCGGCAAGACCCACGACACCAATCGCGACGCCGGCCACTTCCTGGACCTGGACGACGCCGGCCGCGTGCATGGCGGGCCGTTGGCCGCCGAGCTGCCGGTCACCCGGCCGGACTATGAGAAGCTGATGCAGGGCCTGGGCATGGACAGCTGGAAGGGCGGCTATCTGCCCTATTCCATCGTCGACCAGTCCCAGCAGCTGGCCAAGGACTTCGCCCACTGGCGGGCCGAGACCTATGCCATTCCGCATGAGAAGAACCGGGCCCACCGGGCCTGGCTGAAGGCCGACCGCGCGCGGCGCGAGGCCCAGATCCTCCAGACCGTTGGCTATCTGTCGCACTTCGTCGGCGACGGGTCCCAGCCCCTGCACGTGACGGTGCACTACAACGGCTGGGGGCCGTTCCCGAACCCCAACGGCTATACCCAGGACAAGATCCACAACCCCTTCGAGGGGGAGCTGGTGCTGAACACGGTCACCACGCCGATGGTCCGGGCCAAGGTGGCGCCGGTGCAGACCTGCACGGGCGAACTGATGGGCTGCGTCACCGCCTATCTGGCGACCAGCGGCAAGCAGGTCGAGCCGCTCTATGAGATGATCAAGGCCGGCGGCCTGGCGCCTGGCGCCACGATCGGAACCGCCTTCGCCACAGATCGGCTGGCGGCCGGCGCCTCGGAACTGCGCGACCTGATCCTCTGGGCCTGGAAGGACAGCGACAGCCTGGCCGTGGGCTGGACGCCGATCCCGCTGGCCGATGTGCTGTCGGGCAAGACGGCGGCCTATCCCTATCTCTACGGCAAGGACTAGGGGCGTCCGGCATTCCGGCATGAGTTTTCAGCGCGTTGCGCGCAGGGGCCAGACCCGGTAGTCGAGCGCCCACGTTCTCGAAAGCCGTCGGAGGTCCCATGAGCCAAGCCCGCATCATCGATGGCAAGCCGCTGTCCGAGCGCCTGCAGGCCGAGGTCGCCGTCGAGGTGGCCGAGCTGAAGGCGAAGCACGGCCTGACCCCTGGCCTGGCCGTGGTGCTGGTGGGTGAGGACCCGGCCAGCCAGATCTATGTCCGGTCCAAGGGCGAGAAGTCCAAGGCGGCGGGCATGCATTCAGTGACCCACATCCTGCCGGTCGATGCGTCGATGGAGACCCTGCTCGACCTGGTCGAGGCGCTGAATGTCGACCCGACCATCCACGGCATACTGGTCCAGCTGCCGCTGCCCAAGGGCCTGGACGAGAAGGCGGTGATCACCGCGATCAATCCGGACAAGGACGTCGACGGCCTGCACGTGATCAACGCCGGGCGGCTGTCGCAAGGCCTGCCGTCCCTGGTGCCCTGTACGCCACTGGGCTCGATGATCATGCTGCGCGAGACCCTGGGCGACAATCTGGCCGGCAAGCGGGCGGTGGTGGTGGGGCGCTCCGTCCTGGTCGGCCGACCGATCGCGCAACTGCTGCTGCAGGCCGACTGCACCGTGACCATCGCCCACTCGCGCACCGTCGACCTGCCGGCCGTCTGCCGCGAGGCCGACATCCTGGTCGCCGCCGTCGGCCGTCCGCAGATGATCCAGGCCGACTGGGTCAAGCCGGGCGCCACCGTGATCGACGTGGGCATCAACCGCGTGCCGTTCTCCGATCCGGTCAAGGCGGCGGCCGGCAAGACCAAGGTGGTCGGTGACGTGGCCTACAAGGCCGTGAGCGAAGTGGCCGGCGCGATTACGCCGGTCCCCGGCGGCGTGGGCCTGATGACCGTGGCCTGCCTGCTGCAGAACACGGTGACGGCGGCGAAACGGATCGCGGGGATCGCGTAGGGCGGGGCGAGGCGCGAGAAGCGGACTTTGGGGAATTCAGCGAGGGGTGGGAAGGGGCCATTGAGAGTGCGCCCGCCAACTCGCCCTTCGGCAACCTTTCTCTTGCCCGCCGCTTTGATGCCTAGATAGGGTCTCGGGGCGGCGAAGGGCGGGGCGGCGGCGGCATGACCGACATCTTCATCTCCTACGCCCCCTCGACGGCGGCCCAGGCTCTGGAGCGCCCGGACGTGGCGGTCAAGGTCGAGGGCGCCACACAGCGGCATGGGCTTTGAGGATGCTCGCTGAAGACCCCGACATCGTCGTCCAAAGGCTGCGCGGTCTCTGCCTTGCCCTGCCGGAGACCGGGGAGAAGGTCTCGCATGGTATCCCGGCGTTTCACGTCGCCGGACGGATGTTCGCTTACTTCCGGCACAACCACCATGGCGACGGCCGCACTGTGGTGTGCGTCAGGACCACGGGCAAGGAGGAGCAGGACCTGCTGATCGAACTCGATCCCGGCCTCTACAGTTGGCCGGCCTATATCGGTCCATCGGGCTGGATCGCGATGAACCTCGCGCCTGCGGACACCGACTGGACTCATATCGAGGCGCGCCTTCGCAGCAGCTACGACTTGGCCGCCCCAAATCCGAAACGGCCGCCCAGAACGCTTTGAGGGGCCCGAGGGTCGCCGCACCTTCCGCACCTGCGGCCGCCCTCGCCGTATTTTGCGATGCGGAGGCCGCGATGGTCGCGGAGGCGCAGCAGGAAGGGCCATGCGCGGCTCTGATACGCCGGCCAGCGGGTCGCCAGGACCCTGACCAGGCCGCAACCGTGCCAGCCGCAAGCGGCCTCGGCAAGCCAACTTAACTTGCGTTGAAAACGCCCCCTCCCGGCGCGATTTGGCGGCCTCTCAAGGGGAGGACTGATCCATGGCCATGGGGCTCAATGACGAAGGCAGGGGTGCGGGTGCGCCGGAGCGCGCGGCTTTGAACATCATGAAGACGACGCCCGAGGACCAGGCGGCGACCTTCCGCAACCAGGACCAGATCTGGCCTCATCGGGTGATCGGGCGCGGTGGCGCGGTGCGGGCGTTGCCGCCGCACGACCGGCCGCTCGCCGACCCGGCCTACAGGGTGGGGGAGGCGATGGTCGACCTCGACGACTTCATGGCGCGACGGCGCACGGCCGGGTTCCTGATCCTGAAGAACGGCGAGATCGCGCTGGAGCGCTACGGTCTGGGCAGCGGCCCGCAGACCCGCTGGACGAGCTTTTCGACGGCGAAGTCGATGACCGCCACGCTGGTCGGCGCCGCGCTCCACGATGGCGCAATTCGCGATCTGGACGAGACGTGCGGCCTCTATCTGCCGCAGATGCGCGGCTCGGCCTATGAGGACGTCACCCTGCGCAATCTCCTGCGGATGGCGTCGGGCGTGGCCTGGGAGGAGGGCGAGAATTCCGGCGGGAACGACGTCAGGCGCCTGGGCCGGGCTATGGCCAGTCGGCGACCCGGCGCGGTCCTGGAGTTGCTGCGCACCCTGCCGCGCGCGGCCCCGCAAGGCGCCGTCTTCAACTATTCGACCGGCGAGAGCATCCTGCTGGGCGCCGTGGTCGCGGCGGCGGTCGGCCGACCCTTGGCCGACTATTTCGCGGAGGCCGTCTGGGGACCGGCCGGCATGGAGGCCGACGGGCTCTGGCAACTGGAATGCGAGGAGGGCCTGGAGCTGGGCGGGATGGGGGTCAGCGCCCGCCTGCGCGACGTCGGCCGCTTCGGCTTGCTGGTGCTGGAAGATGGCGTGGCGTTTGGTGGCCGACGGGTCCTGCCGGCCGGCTGGCGCGATCTCGCCGGCCAGCCCGACTGCGCGGCGACCGCTTGCGGTCGGATCATGGCCGGCAGTCCGGCGGGCTATGGCTACCATTGGTGGGCGTTGCCGGGGGCGCCTTACGCGGACGGCCTGCATACCGGCGCGTTCCTGGCCTTGGGCGCCTTCGGCCAGCGCATCTACATCAATCCGACCGAACAGGTGGTCGTGGTGATCCAGAGCGCGTGGCGTCAGCCGAGCGACGCTGACGCCGAGGTCGAGACCGTCATGCTCCTCCGAACCCTGGTGCGTGCGCTCCGGCCGGCGGCGTAGGTCTAGTGGCGCTCATGGCTACGGGCGCCTGGAGGCCAGGAGGTCGTCCAGTTGGGCGAATTGCTCGGCCGACATGGCCTGCATCCCGGCGAGGGCTTCGGCAGGCGGCGCATCGGGATAGAGTTCGGTGAGGACCAGCCGCGTGCGTTCGCCCTGGTCCTCGAAGGTCACGGTCGTGATCTGTCCATGGTCGCCCTCCTCATTGGTCCAGACGAGGCGTGAGGGCGGGATCACCTCGAGGTACCTGCCGAAGAAGGTCGCCTGATCCGCCCCGTCGCCGAAGGTGATCCGATAGCCGCCGTCGGTGCGGGCGTCGATCTCGCAGGCGCTGATCACCGCGCCCATCGACTTCGGCGCCCACCACAGCCGGAACAGTTCGGGCCGGGTCCAGGCCTCGAACACCGTCTGGGCGGCGCCGTCGAAGCTGCGCGTGACGATGATCTCGCGGCCGGCCATGCGCGCGACTGTGGTCGGGTTCTCGGCCCCCTCGGGCTGACCGTTGTGTCCCATGTCGTTTCCCCTCCGCTTGAGTCTTCGGAACGACGAACGCGCGGGCCTGGAGCCGACATCGCCGAAGGCCAAACCACCCTTAAAGGTTCAGGACGCCTTCGATGCGGGTTGTGGTGTCGCCGCCGATCCAGAGGCCGTCGGCGTCCTGGTCCACATGGATGCGGCCGGTGCGTCCAAGCACCGTCCCCTGGCTCGCCACATAGTGCGCCGGCGCGAGGCCCGCAGGGATCAGCCAGCGCGCCAGGCTGGCATTGAGGCTGCCGGTCACCGGGTCTTCGAAATTGGACAGGGTGACGTCGAACATCCGGACCTCAAAGTCGGGCTGGCCGGCCTCGTGGCGGTCGCTCCACGGCGCGATGACGCCAAGGGCCTCCATGCCCAGCGCCTGCCAGTCCGGCTTCAGCTCCAGCAGGCGCGCGCGGCTGCGGATCATCAGCGCCGGCTGCTCCAGCCCCGCGTCCATGACGCTCGTGGCGATGATCTCGGAGTCGGACACGCCCAGACCTTTGCGCACCCGCGCCAACATGTCGGCGTCCATGGGCGGTGCGCGCCGAAGCGGCGGCGCCTCGAACGCCAATCGACCGTCGGCGCGGTGGAGCCGGACGAGCCCGATAGGGCACTCCTGGACAATGATGGGTCCCCGGGGCTTCCCGCCGGACGCCAGCCAGGCATGGCAGGTCCCGAGCGTGGGGTGGCCGGCGAAGGGCAGCTCCTCGCCGACGGAAAAGATCCGCACGCGATAGTCGGCGTCCGGCCGGGTGGGGCGCATCAGGAAGGTGGTCTCGCTGAGGTTCGTCCAGCGCGAGAACAGCTTCATGTCGTCGTCGGTGAGGTCGTCGGCGCCGACCACGACGGCGAGCGGATTTCCCCGCAACCGATCGGGCGAGAACACATCCACCTGCAGGAAACGATGGGTGGAGCCCTTGGCGGGCGCGGCGCCGGCCGCGCCGGCCGCAAATGGCAAGGCCGCCGCGCCGGCCAGAAGGGTGCGGCGTGCGACAGCGTCGCCGCCAAAGCTATCTATCTTGTCGGCCAAGTCGCCCCCGCTATCGATTGACTATTTCGGCTGGCCCCACGGCGGCGATCCGTCCTGGGACAGGATCTTGAGAGCCTGCTCGCGTGGGGTCGAGATCGGCAGACAGATCGCATGCGGAACCACGTAGCTCTTGTCCATGGTCTTGGGCATGTCGGGCTTGATCCCGAGCTTCTCACCAAGCCGAAGCGCAAGCCCGATGGTGATCCGTGTCTCCCAGATTTCATAGCGCGCTTCCTGAACGGCTGTGGCGAAATGAACCCGCCCTTCAGACCCAAGCGGCCCTTGCCACGACTCCAGCCCGCGCAGTTGGGACCAGGCGGCTTGTTCCCGGGCCTCGGCCTCATTGAATCGCGTATTGATCACCGAGAACACGCCCAGACTGCCCTGTTCGTCCGTGCTGAGCAGGCTTACGCGCCCGCTTCCCGTTGCGGCTTGCCAACGCTGGTTCGACAGGAAGTAGACGGAGGGCTGGCTGACCCAATTCGGCCGCGTGCTCAGCTCGCCCTCACGTGACGTTTCGAGAATCCTGCCGATCTCATCCAGCCGACGTTCGATGCAGGGCTGGGTTTCAAGCCGGCCGCTCATGTACGAGAGATTTTGGCGAATTTCCTCTTTGACCGCCTCGCGCGCCTCTGACGCGATTTCGCGATCATGCAGGGTGCGAACGCCTTCCTCGAGCGTCAGGGCGATCACGATCCCGATCACCACGACGCCGACCTCGGAGAGCAGCTCCCGCCAGCTGTGGACGGGTTTCGGCTTGTGAATATCCACGGCGTTCCCCCAAGCCAACACCCTCTCGACGCTTATCAGGCGAGCGGGTCATGGTGAAGCCAATGTCGCCTTTGGGGCGCGGCCTCAGGTGTGGTCCGCGATCGGGTCCACGAACCCCGTCCTAGCTTCGACACCTAGCCCGCCGCGACGCCCGCATTCGCCCAGGCGACCAGCTTGCCGAGCATCTGGCTGACCCCGGCGTCGAAGGCGGCCACGATGGCCGAGACGCGGTTGTCGCCGGCGCGGATGGCGACCGAGAACACCTGGTCGCCGACCACCGCCCGGTCGCTGGCCCGGACCATCACGGCGTGGACGTCGATGGCGATCTTGGGCGCGGCATGGCCGCCGTGGTCGTAGTCGGCCTCGAACCGCTGCACATCCAGCCGCAGGGAATAGTCGGCCCGCGAGGGCTCGCCCCGGGTGACCAGGCGCGCGGCGCCCGGATTGGCGTTGAAGGCGCGGTTGAGCGCCTCGTCGAACAGGCTGACCGCCGGCTCAGCCCAGCGGGTGTCGGCGACATAGGCCACCTCCGCCCCCGTCACGGTCAGGATGCGATCGCCGCTGGCCGCGCCGTTGAAGCTGCCATTGGAGCGGGCGACCCCGACGCGGACCGTCGCCGCCGGGCCGGCCGGTACCACGTCGCCCTGGAACCGATAGAGGGTGGCGGGCTTGGTCTTCGGAAAGACGGTGACGCAGGCCGACAGGCTGAGCGCGAGGGCTGCGAGGCCGGCGGCGCGGATCCAGGTCCGGTTCATGGCTTGACCTTCTTCTCCGAGGCGGGCGCCTTGCCCACCAGGCCTTGGGGATTGGCTTGCAGTTCGCGGGCCAGCCGATCGAGGGACTCGGCCGTCGACTGCAGGGACGAGACGGCGGCCGTCAGCTGCGGCAGGCCGTTGGCGGCGAACTCGCTGGTCGGGCCGTCGAGCTTGGCGATCATGCCGCGCAGGTCCTTGGCGGCGGCCTGTGTCTCCTCGGAGGCGTCGCCGAAGTTCTTGACCGTGCGCTTGCCGTCGCCGTCGACCAGGGTCTGGGTCGACTTGGACAGGGCGGCGATCTGCACCGTGGCGGCGTCGAGATCCTGCAGCGCCTTCTGGGCGTCGGCGATGACTTCCTTGCGTTCGCGCAGTTCGGCGGTGACCGCCTGGGTGTCGCTGAGCGCGGCGTTGAAGGTCTTGATGTTCTGGTCCGACAGGATGCGGTTCACCCGGTCCAGCGCCTCCACCGTGCGGGTCAGGACGTTGCCGCCGCCTTCCAGCAGGTCGGAGAGCGCGCTGCGCTGGCTGCGCAGGATCGGCACCTTGTCCTTGGGGAACAGGTCCTTCAGCAGCGGCTTGGACGGGGTGCCGGCGGTGATCTGGATATAGTTCACCCCGGTGATGCCCTGGGGCTCGAGGGTGGCGTAGGAGTCCTCGCGGATCGGCACGTCGGAGGTGACGCGGGCGGTGGCGATCACCTGGTTGGGGTCTTCCTTGCGCAGCGCGATCTTGGTGACCTCGCCGACCTTGATGCCGTTGAAGTGGACCTCGCCGCCCTGGGACAGGCCGCGCACCGGGCCCTGGAAGGTGATGTCATAGACATCGTAGTCGTGGCTGAACTGCAGGCGCGCCAGCCAGACGACGAAGATCACCAACCCGACGAACAGGATCAGGGTCGACAGGCCCACCAGGGCGTAATTGGCGTCTTTTTCCATCAGGCAAGCGTCCGGTTGTCCTGGGCCGCGGCCGCGGCGCGGCCCCGCGGGCCCATGAAATACTCTTTGATCCAGGGATGGCTGGAGTGCTCCAGCTCCCGCACCGGGGCCTTGGCCACGATGTGCTTGTCCGCCACCACCGCCACCTGGTCGGTGATCGTGTAGAGGCTGTCCAGGTCGTGGGTGATCATGAACACGGTCAGCTCCAGGCTGCGGGAAAGATCCAGGATCAGTTCGTCGAAGGCGGCGGCCCCGATGGGGTCGAGGCCGGCGGTGGGTTCGTCCAGGAACAGCAGTTCCGGATCGAGCGCCAGGGCGCGGGCCAGGCCGGCGCGCTTGCGCATGCCGCCGGACAGCTCCGCCGGCTTGAGCGCGCCGGCGTCCGGGGGTAGGCCGGCCATGGCGATCTTCAGGTCGGACAGTTCGCGGATCGCCTGGCGCGACATCTGGGTATGTTCGTACATCGGCGCGGAGACGTTCTCGCGCACGGTCAGGTTCGAGAACAGGGCGCCTTGCTGGAACAGCACGCCCCAGCGGCGTTCGACAGCGCCGCGCGCCCGGCGATTGGCGCGGGTCAGGTCCTGGCCAAACACCTTGATCCGCCCGCCGTCCGGACGCTTCAGCCCGATGATGCTGTTGAGCAGCACCGACTTGCCCGCCCCGGAGCCGCCCACCACGCCCAGGATCTCGCCGCGATTGACGGTCAGGCTGAGGTCCTGGTGGATGACCTTCTCGCCGAACCGCGAGACCAGGCCCTCGATCTCGATGACCGGTGTCGTGGCCGCCCCGGCCGGCTGGTCCAGGCCGCTCATATGTCGAGCTCCATGAACATCAGGGCGAAGGCCGCATCGATCAGGATGATGGCGAAGATCGAGTGCACCACGGCGGCGGTCACCCGGCGGCCGAGCGACTCGGTGTCGCCGCCGACCTCCAGGCCCTGGCGGCAGCCGATGCCGGCGATGACGGTGGCCATGACCGGCGCCTTGGACATGCCGACCCAGAAGTGGACCGCGCCGACATTGTCGAGGATCCGCTGCAGGAAGAAGGCGGGACCCAGGCCCAGCACCGACCAGGTCACGGCCAGGCCGCCGAGCAGCCCCGAGACGGTGGCGATGAAGGTCAGGAGCGGGATGGTGATGAACAGGGCCAGGAAGCGCGGGAAGACCAGGGCCTCGAACGGGTCGACGCCCATCACCCGCATGGCGTCGACCTCCTGGTTCATCTTCATCGAGCCGATCTCGGCGGCGAAGGAGGAGGCCGATCGGCCGGCCAGCAGGATCGCGGTGATGATGATGTTGAACTCGCGCAGGACCGCGATGCCGATCAGCTCGACCACGAACACCTCGGCCCCGAACTGCCGCAGCATGTTGGCGCCCAGCAGGGCGACCACCGCCCCGATGAAGAACGAGGTGATGACCACGATCGGAATGGCGTCGAGCCCGGCGCGCTCTGCCAGGGACACCACCGCCGGCCAGCGGACGCGGCGCGGATTGATGATCGCCATGCCGGAGACGGCCAAAAGGTGCCCGGCGAAGACCAGGGTCTCGAACAGCTCGGTGGCCACGTCGATGACGCCGCGACCGATGCGGATGGTCAGCTGCATGAAGCCGCGCGGCGGGCGCTTGCGCACCGGGCGCGGCGCGGCGGCGGCGGCGACCAGGGCGAGCAGCCGCAGGGTCTCGGGCCGCGCCTTCACCCGGGCCGGGTCCAGCTTGCCGCCAGCGGCGCGGATCACCGCATAGGCGCCGGCGGTGTCCAGCCGGCCGACGCCGGTCAGATCGAAGGCCACGCCGGTGCGGTCGGAAAAGTCCTGGACCAGGCCGCTGGCGGCCGGTTCCATGGTCGAATTGGTCCAGTCGCCGGTCAGAGTCACGGCGGCCGCAGACCCTTCCTGTCTCACGCTAAAGTCGGCGGGCTGTTCCATCGGCTTGCGTGCGATCGGTCTCAGACAGTATGAGGGTCCCGAAAACTGCTTCGGGCTCGAGCGGAAGACAAGACTAGCAGAGCCTTCGCCCTGCGCCGAACGCCTTCTGGCGCCGGTTGTTCCGCTGACCCAGCGGACTCTTCTCGTGCGTGAGGTCTATCTTTCGCCCCAGTCCGGGGCCACTTCGACATTTGTATCAGTCCCTGAAAGGTCGGGAGCGCGTTTTGACCCGCCAGATCGAGTTCGCCGGCAAGTCCGGCAATCTCTACCGCTATGTCACCCTGGAAGAGGAGCGCTACCTCCCACCGGCCGGGGCCAACTATGTCATCGCCCGGATCACCGCGACCGGCGCGCAGGTTCTCTATGCCGGCGAGACCGAGCGGCTCTCGGCGCGAGAGTGGGAATCGGCCCTGGAGACCGCCCGGGCCCAGCCGTCCTCGGGCCCCGGGGCCACGGAGGTGCTCACCCGCCTCAACGTCCGCGCCGCCGTCCGCAAGGCCGAGCGCGAGGACCTGATCGAGCAACACAACCCGCCGCTCAACACGCTCTAGCTCCCGCGATCGGGTTTGGTCATGCTGACCCCCATGACTGGAGCGTGATGACCCGAGCCCCATGACCCGAGCCATTGTCATCTTCGGCGCCGCCGTGCGCCCGGACGGCCAGGCCAGCCCCAGCCTGGCGCGGCGGGTGCGCTATGCCGTGGCTGCGGCCCGCGCGGCGCCGGCCAGCCCGATCTTCTGCAGCGGCGGGGTGGGGCGGTTCGGCCCCTCCGAGGCCTCGCTGATGGGCGAGCTGCTGGCCCGGGCCGATATTCCGGCCGATCGCGTGGTGCTGGACGAGGACAGCCGCGACACCCTCGAGAACGTCATCGCCGCCAGCCGCTTCATCCGCGCCCAGGGCCTGGCGGGGGCGGTCGCCTGCACGGACAGCTATCATGTGCCCCGGGTGCGGATGCTGTTCCGGGCCCTGGGCGTCGATGCGCTGGCCGGTCCTGTCGTCGCCGGCCGGGCCGGAACCCGGTTGTCCTATTGGCTGGGGATGCAGGCCCGGGAGGCCGCAGCCTATCCCTATGACCTCGCCGTGGTGCTCTGGCGCCGCCGCGAGCTCCTGACCCTGACGGGCGCCGCACGTCCCGATTGAACCCATGGTTGCTTGTCTTCCGCCGGGTATAGAGCGGAGGGTGTCGTCAAGGATGGCGCAGACGGTCTGTGGGGAGAGGTTATGGCGGGCAAGGCTCGACACGCGCTTGCAGGGATCGCCGCGCTGGCGGTCGTCTGCGGCGTCGCGGTCGAGGCGGGGGCCGCCCCCCATGTCTGGACCACCGATGACGCCATGGGCCGTTCCCAGCCGATCACCCGACTGCTGCAGTACGAGGGCTCCAACCAGCGCCAGTCCGTGCGGGTGGAGGGCCGTGTGATGCGGGTGGTGGTCCATCCGAGCCAGCCCAATCTGCTGATCCAGCGCAATGTCGGGGCGGCCTTCCTGCAAGGCGCGTCGGAGGGCATGAGCCTGGGCTTCCTGCCGGGGAGCCTCGACGAAGCCGCCTATCGCCGCGCGGCCGAGGCGGTGGCGCTGCCGGCCGGCTGCCGGATCACCGATCTGCGCCCCCTTGACGGCAAGGTCAGCTGGGAGGCGACCTATGTCTGTCCGCCGGGCGTCGGACTGAGACCCTCTGGGAGAAGGCCTGGACCATGATCACCCTGCTGGCCTTCGCGGTGGGCTATGCCGCGACCCTCGCCGTGGATGTCGCCCTGATCATCGCCGGGGCGGCCTTCGCCGCCGAAGCCCTGTGGTGGGGCCTGCGGCGGCGCCTGCGCAAGGCCCGGCGGGCTTAGAGCGCGGCGCTGGTCAGGACGAGGCCCGCCAGGGCGCAGCCGATCAGGGTCGGGACCATGCCGGCCTTGAACCTCAGCATGGCCAGCAGGGCGATGGCCGCCAGGACCAGGGCGCGGAGGTCGACGGAGCTCAGCACCGGCAGCTCGGGCCCGACGCCGAACAGGGTCACGGCCGTGGTCTGGCGGAACAGGGTGTGCAGGGCGAACCAGACGGCCAGATTGGCGATCACGCCCACAATGGCCGCGGTGATGGCGCCCAGGGCCCCGGAGAGGGCGCGGTTTCCGCGCAGCTGCTCGACATAGGGTCCGCCCAGGAAGATCCACAGGAACGAGGGGGCGAAGGTCACCCAGGTGGTCAACAGGGCGCCAAGCATGCCGGCCAGCAGCGGGTCGAGACCGCCGGCGTGACGATAGGCGGCCAGGAAGCCCACGAACTGCAGGACCATGATCAGCGGCCCCGGCGTGGTCTCGGCCAGGCCCAGGCCATCGGCCATCTCGCCGGGCGTCATCCAGTGAAAGGCCTGCACCGCCGCCTGGGCCACATAGCTCAGCACCGCATAGGCGCCGCCGAAGGTCACCGCCCCCATGGTCGAGAAGAAGCCGGCGATGCGGGTCCAGACGCTGTCCGGGCCCAGCCCGATCCACAGCAGGATGAAGGGCGCCAGCCACACCGCCAGCCAGACGGCGAGCACCCGCAGGCTTCGCCCCCGGGCCGGGCGGGTGTGCTCCAACTCGCCGCGCGCGAACATGGCGTCGATGATCCCGGTCCCGTCGTCAGGACCATCGCCACCCGCGCCATGACCGCCGCCCTGGGCGAACCGGCCCGGCCAGCGCCGCTCGCCCAGGAAGCCGACCAGTCCGGCCGACAGCACGATGATGGGGAAGGGAACCTGGACCAGCCAGATCGCCAGGAAGGCGGCGACCGCCAGGCCGATCATCACCGGGGTCTTCAGGGCGCGCTTGCCGATCCGCAGGATCGCCTCGGCCACCACCGCCAGCACGGCGGCCTTCACGCCAAAGAACAGGCCGGCGATCAGCGGGGTGTGGCCATAGAGGACATAGCCGATGCTCAGGCCGAGCATCACCAGGGCGCCGGGCAGGACGAACAGCAGGCCCGCGACCAGCCCGCCCGCCGTGCGGTGCATCAGCCAGCCGATATAGGTGGCCAGCTGCTGAGCCTCGGGCCCGGGCAGCAGCATGCAATAGTTGAGGGCGTGCAGGAACCGCCGCTCGCCGATCCAGCGCCGCTCCTCGACCAGGGTCTTGTGCATCAGGGCGATCTGGCCGGCCGGCCCGCCGAAGGACAACAGGCCGATCCTCAGCCAGACCCAGAAGGCTTCGGCGAGGCTGGGCGGCGTGGCCGTAGGCGGCGTGTGTTCGGACAAGGCGTCGTCGGGCATCATCGGCTCCAGGTCCGCGCGGGCGCGCGCATCGGAGCGGGTCTTGGACAGGCGGACCCGTCTGGCCGGGCGCCCGCGTCGGCCCGGAGCCCGGACCTTAGCGAACGGCGCGCGGGCGTCCAGGGCCTGTGATCAGGCGGTCGCGGTCTCCGCCAACCCCCGGGCCCGGGCCTCGGCGGCGGAATAGTGGACCACGCCGTCGCCCCAGTCGCGAGTGACCGCGTCGGCTGGCGGCTGGGCGTCCGGACCGCACAGCATCTCCAGCTCCTTGGCCGTCAGCATGCCCCAGCGGGCGAAGGCCTGTTCCGGCGTCGGATCGGGACGGGGATCGGCGGTCGCGCCGGGCAGGGCGGCCTCCAGGCCGGCGACATATTCCTCGTACGACACCCAACCGGCCACGGTGTGCTCGCCGCCCGGACCCCGGAAGATCACGGTCGGCAGGGCGTAGCGGTCGTGACCCTCGGAGTGTTTGAGTTCGCCGTTCATCGGGCTGTCGTGCTTCAGCTGACGCACGAAGTCGTTGGGTTCGCGGGTCTCGCGCCAGTCGGCCTGATAGGCGGCGGCGACCTCAGGACGCGCCTGGTCCAGGCGCCAGCGGGCGTGGTCGAGGCCGGCGACGCCGACCGTGGCCGCGTCGAATTCGTCCGGGGTCTGGGGGCCGATCCCGTCGACGAAGATCCGCTCGCGGAACCGGCGCAGCACCGCCTCGGCCACCGCCTGGCCCTGCAGCTCGGCGGCCTTCACGGCCTGGCCGGCGGGGTCGGTGGATTGCAGCATCAGGTGCATGGGGTTGGGATAGGGCATGTCGGTCAGTCGCCAGACCCGCTTCCAATAGGCCCGCATCGGCTCGGCGGCGCTGACCCGGTCCCAGGCGTCCTTGCCGGTGGCCGCATCGCCCACCAAGCCGCCCATCACCCTGCGCCAGGCGATGTGGTGGCCATATCGCCAGTCCAGCTTGCGCAGCAGGGGCTCGGCCCCCCAGGCGGTGGAGCAGACGCAGTCGGTATATTCGACGGCTTCGACCTTGGTCGGGTTCACGGGCGGCCTCCCTGGAGCATGTCCCGAAACGTGTGACGCACTTTTCGGATCAAGAAATGCTTTTTGATTTGGAGCCGATGGTGCGTCCGCAGCGGCGTCGGGGCAAGCCTCCTGCGTCGGCCGTCCGGACGGCGGAGGAACGGCGATGGGGTGGCCCGCGTTGTGGCAGGCCCATTCCCAAAGGCTCATCGCCCGCCATGGACAAGCTGTTCGCCCGCTTCGCCTCCGCCACCGCCAGGATCACCGGCAGTCCGCTGGCCTTCCTCGCCTGCGTGCTGCTGGTCGTGGTCTGGGCGGCCTCTGGCCCGATCTTCAAGTTTTCGGAGACCTGGCAGCTGGTGATCAACACCGGCACCACCATCATCACCTTCCTGATGGTGTTCCTGATCCAGAACACCCAGAACCGCGACGGCGCCGCAGTCCAGACCAAGCTCGACGAATTGATCCGCGCCTCGGACGCCGAGAACGCCTTCATGGGAATCGAAAAGCTGACCGACCGGGAACTGGAGCGGCTGCACGCCCACTGCACCAAGACGGCGGCTCGCAGTCAGGCGCTCCTGGATCGCGCCGCAGCCGAGCGTGAGGCGAGGGGGATGGCGCGCTCAGCCAAGGCGGGCCCGCCCAAGCCGACCCGGCCACGGCCCGGTCCCGCCGCCGCATGACCCGCCGTCCTGATCCCCAGGGCGTCCTCGCCGCCGCGACCATCGAGTCCATCGACCAGCTGGCCGAGTTCCATCTGGAGCATCACCGCCACGCCACCCGGATGCAGCGCGGGATCGACGGGGTGACCGAGCGCCTTGGCCGCCCGGCGGTGGTGATCGCCCTGGTCGTCCTGACCGGCGCCTGGCTGGTCTTCGCCGCGCTGCGGGGCGGTGGCCGCGTCGATCAGCCCGCCTTCGCCTGGCTGGAGCTGGCCGCGACCCTGGCCGCCCTGCTGGTCGCGCTGCTGATCCTGGTCACCCAGCGGCGCGAGGACCAGCTGGCTGAACGCAGGTCGCAGCTAACCCTCGAACTGGCCCTGCTGGCCGACAAGCGCAGCGCCAAGATCATCGCGCTCCTGGAAGAGCTCCGCCGCGACCACCCGGACCTGGCCGACCGCCATGACCCGCAATCCCAGGAAATGGCCGCCCCGACCGACCCGCACCAGGTCATAGCCGCCATTGACGCCCGCGCCGCGCCGGACCGGTCGGAGTAGGGCGCTCAAGCATCGGCCGAAGCGGACGCTACGCCTCCAGCGCCCCGATCATCGCCACCCGCGCCACATGCCGGCCGCCGTCGAAGGGGGCGGCCAGGAACGCATCCACGATATCGAGCGCGAGGCCCTCGCCCACCACCCGCGCGCCGATCGACAGCATGTTGGCGTCGTTGTGCTGGCGGATCATGCGGGCCGAGAAGGTGTCGGCGCAGACGCCGCAGCGGACGCCCTTGATCTTGTTCGCCGCCATCATGATGCCCTGGCCCGTGCCGCACAGGATGACGCCAAGCCGGCAATCGCCGGAGGCCACCCGCCGCGCCGCCGCCGCGCCATGCTCCGGATAGGGCGTGCTCTCCGGCGTCACAGGCCCGATGTCGACCACCTCCCAGCCCTGGGCGGCGATGTGCGCGGCGATGGCCTGTCGAAGCAGGATGGCGCTGTGGTCGCTGGACAGGACGATGCGCTTGTTGTCGGCGGTCATGGCGTCGTCGTCCCGTTTTCCAAGGCGGTTTGGCGGATGGGCGGACTTGGATCAGGCGCCGGGTGTTTCGTCAATTTCGCCGGTCAGCGAAGGGCCATCCGGGCTGCGCTGACCGGCGCCGCGAACGGCGAGAAGCGCCCCCCGATGGGGAGAAGCCTCAACCGTCTGAATATATTGGGAAAGAATGGTGGATGCGACAGGGATTGAACCTGTGACCCCCTCGGTGTGAACGAGGTGCTCTCCCGCTGAGCTACGCATCCGCCGGAAGGGATGCGCCTATAGCCCGCTCGCTTGCGTCGGGCAAGCGCCCAAAAGCCGGATGCAGGCCTCCGCCATGCCGTCGAAGTGGTCGAGCAGGATGTCGGCGCCCAGATCGGCCACGGGAATCTCGGTGTAGCCGAAGCTCATCAGGATCAGCGGGACCCCGGCGGCCCTGGCCGCACCAGCGTCGGTCGAGGCGTCGCCGACCATCACCGCCCGGTCGATCCGCCCGCCGGCCGCCGCGACGGCGCAGATCAGGTGGCGGCCGTCCGGCTTTGGCGCCGGCGCGAGGTCGCGGCCGATCACCGCGTCGAAATATTGCGAGAGGTCGAGGGCGTCGAGGATCGGGGTCGACAGATAGGTGAGCTTGTTGGTGCAGACCGCGAGCTTCGCCCCGGCGCCCTTCAGCGTGGCCAGCGCCTCGGGCACGCCGGAATAGGGGCGGGTCAGGTCGGCGCTGTGGGCCTCGTAGTGGTCGAGGAAACGGGCCCACAGGGCGTCCATCTCGGCCGGAGCCGGTTCAAGGCCCTGGACCGAGAAGCCACGCTCCAGCATGCGGCGCGCGCCATGGCCGATGAAGCGCCGCGCGTCCTCGAAGGGCAGGGCGGGGACGCCCTCCTGGTCCAGCAGCAGGTTCAGGGTGTTGACCAGGTCCGGCGCCGAATCCACCAGGGTGCCGTCGAGGTCGAAGGCGATGGTCGCCCCACGAAGGACATCAAGCTGGGACATGGCGGCGACGGCTCCATACGAAAGCGCTCGCCGTTTCCGGTAAACGCCGCGAGATTGCAACGACTGCTTCGATTCCAGGATCACGTCCCATGACCGCACGCGCCGCCGTCATTCTCGCCGCGGGCCAAGGCACGCGCATGAAGTCGCCCATCCCCAAGCTGCTGCACAAGGTCGGCGGGCGGACCCTGCTGGACTGGGTGATCGACACCGTCCAGGCGGCCGGCTGCGAGAAGATCATCGTGGTGGTCGGCGATCACAGCCCGGGCGTCCGCGACCTGGTGGTCAAGCGCCTGGGCGAGGCCGCGGTGGCGGTGCAGGACCCGCCGCTGGGCACCGCCCACGCGGTGCTGGCGGCCAAGACGGCGCTGGCGGATTTCGACGGCGACGTGCTGGTCACCAATGGCGACTGCCCGCTGCTCAAGTCCTCCGACCTCGAGCCGCTGTTCGCCCAGCGCGCGGCCGGGGCGGAGCTGGCGATCATGGGCTTCAAGCCGGTGGACGGTCTGCTCTATGGCCGGCTGATCATGGGCGCGGACGGCCATGTGATCCGGGTGGTGGAACCCAAGGACGCCACGCCCGAGGAGCTGGCGGTGAAGGCCTGCAACGCCGGCATGTACTGCGCCGACCGGGCCCAGATGTTCGCCTGGCTCTCCCGGGTCGACAACAAGAACGCCAAGGGCGAGTACTACATCACCTCGATCGTCGGCTTCGCCACGGGCGAGGAGAAGAAGGTCAAGGTCGCCTTCGCGCCGGAGAGCGCGGTCATGGGCTGCGACACCCCCATGCAGCTGGCCCAGGCCGAGGCGGTGTTCCAGACCCGCGCCCGGGCGCACTTCCTGGCCGAGGGCGTGGCGATGACCGCCCCCGACACCGTCCATTTCAGCTGGGACACCAAGCTGCAGCCCGGGGTCATGGTCGAACAGTTCGTGGTCTTCGCCCCCGGCGTCAGCGTCGAGACCGGGGCGGTGATCCGCGCCTTCAGCCATCTGGAAGGCGCCTGGGTCGGACCCGGCGCCCTGATCGGCCCCTATGCCCGACTGCGGCCTGGCGCGGACATCGGGGCGCAGGCCCATATCGGCAACTTCGTCGAGGTGAAGAAGGTCAAGGTCGGCGAGGGCGCCAAGGCCAACCACCTGAGCTATCTGGGCGACGGCACGGTGGGGGCGCGGGCCAATATCGGGGCCGGCACGATCTTCTGCAACTATGACGGCTTCGACAAGCACGACACCCATGTGGGCGAGGACGCCTTCATCGGCTCGAACTCCGCCCTGGTCGCGCCGGTGAGCATAGGGGCGGGCGCCATGACCGGCTCCGGCTCGGTGATCACCCACGATGTGCCCGCCGACGCCCTGGCCCTGGAGCGCTCCGGCCAGGTGGTCAAGGAAGGCTGGGCCGCCCGGTTCCGCGCCGCCAAGCTGGCCAAGCGGGCGAAGAAATAACTGCGAAGTTTCGCCCGCCCCGGTATGTGGGTCGAAAGGACGGAACGATGAACGCTGACGATCAGAAACGCGCCGCCGGTGAGGCCGCCGCCGACTTGGTGATGTCGGGCATGACCGTCGGCCTGGGCACCGGCTCGACCGCCGCCTGGTTCGTGAAGGCGCTCGCGGCCCGCAAGCTGGACGTGGTCGGCGTGCCGACCTCGGTGGCCACCGCCGAACTGGCGACGAGCCTGGGCATGATCGTCAAGGCCCTGGACGAGGTCACCGCCATCGACCTGACTGTCGACGGCGCCGACGAGATCGGCCCGGCGCTCGCCCTGATCAAGGGGGGCGGCGCGGCCCTGCTGCGCGAGAAGCTGGTCTGGGAGGCGTCGAAGCGCTGCGTGGTGATCGCCGACGCCGCCAAGCGGGTCCCGACCCTGGGCAGGTTCCCCCTGCCGATCGAGGTGGTCGCCTTCGGACACAAGACGACGATGGCCCGGATCTGCGATGCGCTCAGCGAATGCGACCTCGGCGTGGCGCCCCGCCTGAGGATGAAGGACGGCGCCCCCGTGAAGACCGACGGCGGCAACCTTATCTATGACGCGTCCTGCGGGCGTATCGAGGAGCCCGCAGCCCTGGCCGCCGCGCTGAAGAGCGTGACCGGCGTGGTCGATCATGGCCTGTTCCTCGACCTGGCGGACATGGCCCTGGTGGGGACGCCCGACGGCGTCGTCACCCTCGAGCCCTAAGGAGTTTCTGGTGGCGAAATTCGACTACGACCTCTTCGTGATCGGCGCAGGTTCGGGCGGCGTGCGCGCGGCCCGGGTGGCGGCGATGTCCGGCGCCAAGGTGGCGGTGGCCGAGGAGTACCGGGTGGGCGGCACCTGCGTGATCCGCGGCTGCGTGCCCAAGAAGTTCATGGTCTACGCCTCGGAGTTCGCGGCCTTCGCCAAGACCGCCGAGGGCTATGGCTGGTCGCCCAGCGGGGCGGTGTTCGACTGGACCAAGTTCCTGCTGGCCAAGGACCGCGAGATCGCCCGGCTGTCCGGGATCTATGTCACCAACCTGCAGAACGCCGGCGCCGAGCTGCTGCACGGCAAGGCCCGGCTGGTCGACGCCCACACCGTGGCGATCGCGGGCAAGGATGGCGCGGAAGACCGCACCGTCACCGCCGACAAGATCCTGGTGGCCACCGGCGGGCGGCCGTTCAAGCCGACCGAGATTCCCGGGGTCGAGCACGCCATCACCTCGGAAGAGGCTTTCCATCTGCCGCAACTGCCCAAGCGCATCCTGATCGCCGGCGGCGGCTATATCGCCGTGGAGTTCGCCGGCATCTTCAACGGCCTGGGGGTCGACACCACCCTGGTCTATCGCGGGGCCAATATCCTGCGCGGCTTCGACGATGATGTGCGCGCCCATGTGGCGGAGGAGATGAAGAAGCGTGGGATCAAGGTGGTGCTGGGCTGCCAGCACGACCGGATCGAGAAGACCGCCACCGGCCTGGCCAATCACATGACCAGCGGCCATGTGGTCGAGACCGACGTCGTGATGTTCGCCACCGGCCGCAAGCCTTACGTCGACGGCCTGGGCCTGGAGACGGCGGGGGTCACGCTGAATGACGCCGGCGCCGTGGCGGTGGACGGGTTCTCCAAGACCAATGTCGCCAATATCTGGGCGGTGGGCGATGTCACCGACCGTATCAACCTGACCCCCGTGGCGATCCGCGAGGGCGCGGCCTTCGCCCAGACCGAGTTCCACAACAACCCGACCAGTTTCGACCATGAGATGGTGGCCTCGGCCGTCTTCTCCCAACCGCCGGTCGGCTCAGTGGGGCTGTCGGAGGCCGACGCCCGCCGCCAGCACGGCAAGGTCGATATCTACATGTCCCGCTTCCGGCCGATGAAGACCACCTTCTATGGCGGCGACGACCGCTGCCTGATCAAGCTGGTGGTGGCCGCCGACAGCGAAAAGATCCTGGGTTGCCATGTTGTGGGCCCCGACTCGCCGGAGATCATCCAGATGGCGGCGATCGCGCTGAAGATGGGGGTGACCAAGCCGCAGTGGGATTCCACCTGCGCGGTTCACCCGACGCTGGCCGAGGAACTGGTGACCATGCGTGAGAAGCACCTGCCGGTGGGCGCGTGACCGAAGCTGCGGTCGCCCCGACCGACCGTCTCGCCGTCTGGTGCGGCTGGGTCCTGGCGGCCGCCCTCGTCGTGTCCGTACCGATGGGGTGGCTGGCGCCCCTGGGCTATGCGGCGATCGCGGCCCTGGCCGGACTGTTGATGCTGCCCAGCCTGACCCTCGAGGAACAGGATCGTCCGGCCGGGATCGCCATCATCACCCTGTTGATCTGGGCGATCGGCTCGGCGATCTGGAGCCCCTACACGCCCAAGAACATCGGGGCCTCGACCTCGGTCAAGCTGCTGTTCGAGACCGTGCTCTATGCAGCGGTGATCGCCGGGACGCGGCGCACGACGGACGGCGGCCGCATCGGTCTGCTGCGGACGCTGGCCTGGGGCATGACCCTGTTGTCGCTGATCATGCTGGGCGAGAGCTTCACCTATGCCGGCGCCTATCGCGCCATCCGCGACGCCCTGGGCGACCCGATCCGGCCGGACCTGGGGGTCAAGAATGTCTGCCAGGGTCTGTTCGGCCTGACGCTGTTCGCCCCCGCCGCGATCCTGGCGGCCTCTCGCTATGGCGGCGGCGTCTGGCTGGGCCTGCCGATCCTGGCCGGGATCATCTGGCCCAGTATCGTCTTCGGCTATGACGCCACCCTGCTGGCCCTGGGCGCGGCCTCCGGCGCGGCCCTGGCGGTCTGGACCTGGCCGCGTTGGGCGCCCCGGGTGCTGGCGGTTCTGACGGCGACGCTCTATCTGACCGCGCCGGCCCTGGTCTGGGCGGCGCGCAGCACCGGCCTCTATCAGACCCTGGAACATGCCGTGCCGCTCTCCTGGTCCGAGCGCATGGGCTATTGGCGTCACGCCTCCGACTGGATCAGCGACCACCCGGCCCGGGGCTGGGGCCTGGATTCCAGCCGCATGTTCGGCCCCGGCATCATCCTGCACCCGCATGACGGCCCCCTGCAGATCTGGCTGGAGCTCGGCCTGATCGGCGCGGTGGGCGCGGCCGTGTTCTGGATCGCCGTCTGGAACGGGCTCAGCCGTCGGACCCGCGATCCGGCTGCGGCGGTGGGCGCGGCGACGGCGACGATCTACCTGACCTTCGGCGCGTTCAGCTTTGGCGTCTGGCAGGAATGGTGGCTGGCCCTGGGCGCCATGGCCGCCGCGGTCTGCGTCGCCCTGCTGCGCACGCCCCCCGCCGTGCGGTCCTCCCGCAAGGCGCCCGCCGCGAGGTCAAGGTCGACGATCGCGGTCTTTACGGAGTAGAAGGCGCCGCCCGCGACCGCGCGGGCGCGGAGTGGAATGATGACCGAGCACTGGAATCCGGCTTCCTGGCGCGCCAAGACCGCCAAGCACATCCCCGAGGACTATCCGGACCTGTCGGCCCTGAGCCGCGTGGAACAGACCCTGCGCGGCATGCCGCCCCTGGTGTTCGCGGGCGAGGCGCGCCGTCTGAAAAGCCTGCTGGCCGACGTCGCCGAGGGCCGGGCCTTCCTGTTGCAGGGCGGCGACTGCGCCGAGAGCTTCAAGGAATTCCACGCCGACAACATCCGCGACATGTTCCGGCTGATCCTGCAGATGGCGGTGGTCCTGACCTTCGCCGGCGGCAAGCCCGTGGTGAAGGTGGGCCGCATGGCCGGCCAGTTCGCCAAGCCGCGCTCGTCACCCACCGAGACCATCGGCGACGTGACCCTGCCGTCCTATCGCGGCGACAACATCAACGGCATGGAGTTCACGCCGGAGGCGCGGATTCCGGACCCGCAGCGCCTGTTGCAGGCCTATGGCCAGTCGTCCTCGACGCTGAACCTGCTGCGCGCCTTCGCCGGCGGCGGCTATGCCGACCTCTACAACATCCACCGCTGGACCCTGGGCTTCGTCAACGACAGCCCCCAGGGCGCCCGCTACAAGGAACTGTCCGAGAAGATCAGCGAGGCCCTGACCTTCATGGCCGCCATCGGGGTCACCCCGGAGAGCCATCCCGACCTGCATCGCGTGGAGTTCTTCACCGCCCACGAGGCCCTGCTGCTGGGCTTCGAGGAGGCGATGACGCGGATCGATAGCACCTCGGGCGAGTGGTACGACACCTCGGCCCACATGGTCTGGATCGGCGAGCGCACCCGCCAGCTGGACGGCGCCCATGTCGAATATTTCCGCGGCATCCGTAATCCGGTCGGCTGCAAGGTCGGTCCGACCATGGAGCCCGACGATCTGCTGCGGCTGATCGACGTGCTGAACCCCAAGAACGAGCCGGGCCGCCTGACCCTCTATGGCCGGTTCGGCCACGACAAGATCGCGGATCGCCTGCCGCGCCTGCTGCGGGCCACCAAGCAGGGCGGTCGCGCCGTGGTCTGGGCGATCGACCCCATGCACGGCAACACGCTCACCGCCGCCAATGGCTACAAGACCCGGCCCTTCGACCGGATCCTGTCGGAGGTGAAGAGCTTCATCGAGATTTGCAAGGCCGAGGGCGTCCATCCCGGCGGCGTGCATCTGGAGATGACCGGCCAGAACGTCACCGAATGCCTGGGCGGGGCCCGGGCCCTGTCGGAGGGCGATCTCGCCGACCGCTATCACACCCATTGCGACCCGCGTCTCAATGGCGAGCAGGCGTTGGAACTGGCCTTCCTGGTGGCCGAGAAGCTCAAGGAGGACCGGCTCGCCGAGGCCCTGCGCGCGGCGATCTGAGTTCTATAAATTACAAATGTAGATTTGTGAGCGGAGCCGTGTCTATCATGGCTCCGCCCGCAGGCTGACGGGGCGAAGGTCGAGCGACGGAACCCTGATGGTCAAGAGAAGCAAGGACTTTGGCGGCGTGGCGCGCTCCGGTGGCGTGGTCTGGATCGCGCTCGCCGTGGCGCTGGCGATCGGCGCGCCGGTGACCTATGTGCTGGGCAAGGCGGCCCTGGAGCGCAATGCGGTCGCTCTCCAGGAGTCCAAGGTCTTCACCCAGGACCTGACCGTGACCGGCGCGCCCTGTCCGAGCTGGACCGCCGCGCAATACGCCGCCCAACCGTTGCGGGCGCAGCAGGTGTTCAGCTTCGACATGATCGATTTCGGCCGCCGGTTCGGCCATGTGGAATGCGGTGTCGCCGGCATGCATGGCGCCGACAAGATCGGCGAACGCGACGTCTGCCAGTTCACCGGTCCCGCCGTCCTGGAGATCAAATCCGGCAAGGGGACCTTCTATTTCGCCCCCGGCGTCGGCGTGCCGGCCACGGTCAGCGTCCAGCATGGCGTGCCGAGCTGTGTCATGGCCTCGAAGTACCGCCTGCCGGGCGCCTGACCGCTCAGGCCTCGCACTGGGCCTTGAGGCTGGCGAGGCCGGTCTCGAAGTCGCCGCCCACCATCTTGTCCATGCTGAACACCAGGCCCATGAGTTTTGCGATGAACGGGTTTGCGCCTTCCATGGTCCAGGTCACCCGGGTTCCGTCCGCCTCGGGGACCAGGTCGAAGGTGGCGGTGTTGCTGGCGGCGAAGGGCTTGGTGAAGATCAGGCGGATGACGATCTGGGCGGCCGGCTTGACCGCCGTGATCTCCATGCTGCCAACCCCCGCCTTGCCCCCGCTCTCCCAGCCATAGGCGGCGCCGAGCCCGCTGGCCGGCCCAGAATAGGTCCGCGCCATGGCCGGATCGAGCTTCTCATAGGGGGACCACCCCGCCCAGGCGTGGAAATCGTTGATCAGGGCGAAGATCTTCTCCGCCGGCGCATGGATCAGGGTCGTGCGCTGGTATTTGAAGCCGTTGGGGCGGCTCGCGGCATAGGCCAGCACGGCGGCGATCACGACGATGACCGCCAGGACGATGTATTTCAGCATGAGGTGGCTCCTGGTGTCGGTCTTAGGACGTCGCCGCGGGCGCGCCGCCGACATCACGCCCCGAAAAATCCGGTCACGTCGAGGCCCCGGCGTCGTTCTCCGGCAGAAGACGGTCCAATCGTGCGCGGATGTGGGCGGCTTCGGCGGGCGTATTGGCGAGCGCGATGGCCTGGCCGAACGCGACCCGCGCCGCTTCGGTCTGGCCCAGCTGCAGCAGCAGCGCGCCTTTCAGGCCGTGGAAATGGAAATAGCCGGTCAGCCGGGGCGCCAGGGGCTCGATCATGGCGAGCGCCGCCGCCGGCCCTGCGACCTTTGACACCGCCACCGCCCGGTTGAGCGTCACGACCGGCGAAGGCTGGAGCCGCTCCAGGGTCGCATAGAGCCGGTCGATCTGGGCCCAGTCGGTCTCGGCCGGCGCCGCGGCGCGGGCATGCAGGGCGGCGATGGCGGCCTGGACCTGATAGGGGCCGGGACGGCGGTGGCGCATGGCCTTGTCGATCAGAGCCAGACCCTCGGCGATCAGGCCGGCGTTCCAGAGGCGGCGATCCTGGTCGTCGAGCAGCACCATCTCGCCGGCGGAGTCGAACCGGGCGGCGGCGCGGGCGTGCTGCAGCAGGATGAGGGCGGTCAGGCCCATGATCTCAGGCTCGGTCTGGAACAGCCGCAGCAGCAGGCGGGCCAGGCGGATCGCCTCGTCGGCCAGTCCGGCGCGGGCGTCCGTGGCCCCGGGGCCGGCGGAATAGCCCTCGTTGAACACCAGGTAGATCATCGCGGCGACGGCGGCCAATCGCTCCGCCCGCTCGATCGGACCCGGCGCCTCGAAGGGCGTGTCGGCCTTGGCGATCCTGGCCTTGGCCCGGGTGATCCGCTGCTCCATGGCGCTCTCGCCGACCAGGAAGGCGCGGGCGATCTGCTTCACCGACAGGCCGGAGACGATGCGCAGGGCGAGCGCGATCTGCTGGGTGGCCGGCAGGTCGGGGTGGCAGCAGACGAACAGCAGCCGCAGGATGTCGTCGCGATAGTCGGCGCCGTCCAGCCGTTCGGCCAGGTCGGCCTCGGCGTCCTCCAGATCGGAGATCGCCGCCTCATCGGGCAGGGCTTGCTGGCGGGAGAGCTTGCGCACGGTATCGACCCCGGCGTTGCGGCCCACCAGGATCAGCCAGGCGGCGGGATCGCGCGGCGGGCCCTTGTCCGGCCAGCTGCGCAGGGCGCGCAGGCAGGCCTCCTGAAAGGCCTCCTCGGCGGTGTCGAGATCGCGGAAGTAGCGCAGCAGGGCGCCGATCGCCTGGGGCCGGGCGGAGGTCAGGGCCGCCTCGATCCAGGCCAGGTCGCTCATGCGGGCAGGGTTCCCGGCCGATGGGTCAGCACCGGGCGGATCTCATAGGAGCCCAGGCCCGGATTGGCCTTGGCCAGGTCACGGGCCAGGGCGAGCGCGGCGTCCAGGTCATCGCAGTCGACGACGTAGAAGCCCAGCAGCTGTTCCTTGGTCTCAGCGAACGGGCCGTCGATCACCAGGGGCTCGTCGCCATTCTTGCGCAGGGTGGTGGCCGCCGTGGTCGGCAATAGCCGGGCGACCGGACCCATGCGGCCGGCCTGGACATAGGGTTCCTGCACGGCCCACAGGGCGTCCATCACCTGGTCCTCCTCGGCCTTGGACCAGGCGCCGACCGAGGCTTCGTCATTGTAGCAGAGGATGGCGTACAGCATGGCGGGTCTCCGTATCTGCAAAGCGCGGTCGGGCTTCAACGGAACGACGCGGGCGGCGACCGCTTCCCGACATGTGCGCCAGGGAAATTCGCCGCGCTCAGCCGAGTCGGCGCGCCTTCATCGGCACGGAGCGCATCAGCATCGAGCCCTTCATGACCCCGACCCCGGCGGTGGGGGAGGTGGGAAGGGCCAGCATCTTCTTCACCACGTCCATGCCCTCGACCACATAGCCGAACACGGCATAGCCGGCATTGTCGCCCTTGGCCTTGGGATCGGCGTCCAGATATTTCTGGTCGCCCACGCAGATGAAGAAGTCCGAGGTCGCCGTGCCCAGGGCGCGGCGGCCCATGGAGATCGCGCCGTCGGTATGGGCCAGGCCGGTCTTGGTCGTGCTCTCGTGGGCGATGGGCTTGAGCAGCCACTTGGGATCATTCTGCAGCCCGCCCTGCAGCAGGCCGAAGTCGGTGACCCCGGGCGGATGATTGGCGCGGTAGAAGCTGGCGTGATCCATCCGGCCTTCATCCACATAGCGCAGGAAGTTGGCGGTGGTGATCGGGGCCTGGGCCTTGTGCAACTCCAGCACAATGACCCCGTAGGAGGTGGTCAGGCTCACCCGCACCAGGCCCTTGGGCTTGGGGGGTGTGACGGGCGCTGGCGGGGTGACGGGTGCTGGGGCGGCGGGCGTCGCCGCCACGGCCGGATCAGCGGGCGCCGCCGTCTGGGCGAGGGCGGGCGTCGCCGCGAGCGCGGCCACCCCGGCCAGGAAGAGACGCCGCTTCATGGAAGGATCTGACATGGGGTGAGCTTACTCGGCTTGCTGCGCCAAGGTAGAAGAACATATAAAGAACAAGCGCCGCCGTTTAGCCCTCGCCCCGCTTGCGGGGAGAGGGTTGGGTGGGGGGAGGGCCTTCATGCCACGCAGCCATCTCAGGGATCGGGCTCGCGACCTCCGTGCCGACCACACCCATGCCGAGGCCAGGCTCTGGAACGCCCTGCGCGATCGGAAACTCGGCGGCTGGAAGTGGCGCAGGCAGGTTCCGGTCGGTCCCTACATCGCCGATTTCCTCTGCCGCGAGGCCAAGCTGATCATAGAGGTGGATGGCGCGACGCATGACGATGAGGCCTACGACGCGCGGCGTACGAACTATCTGGAGCGATCGGGTTTCCGGGTTATGCGGGTCAACAATCAGGGGGTCTATGAGGGGCTCTCGTGGATTTGCGACGCCGTCCTCGCCGCCTGCGGCGGCGAGGACCCTCACCCGGCCTCTCCCCGCAAGCGGGGCGAGGAGCAGAAAGCGTGAGCCCTCGCCCCGCTTTCGGGGAGAGGGTTGGGTGAGGGACGTGCGGCGTCGGAATTCCCAAACTTCCCTTGCCCCCGAAGTCCCGAGGCGCCAGTTTCCGCGCCTTCTTTGAAAACCGGTGATCCCATGACCCCCTCGGAGGTCCCAGCGCCCTCCCAGGTGGGAGGACGCGCCGTTTCTGTCCGCAACGACCTGGCCGAGCTGATGAAGCTGGCCTGGCCGGTGGTGCTTGCGCGGCTGGGCATCATGGCCATGGGCCTGAGCGACGCCCTGGTGGTCGGCCGCTATTCGGCCCGCGAGCTGGGTTTCCACGCCCTGGCCTGGGCGCCGACCAGCGTGGTGGTGACCATGTCGGTCGGCCTGCTGGCCGGGGTGCAGGTGATGACCGCCCGGGTGATCGGCCAGGGACGCCGCGATCTCGCCGGCGCGGTGCTGCGCCGGGGCCTGGCCTACAGCCTGTGGATCGGCGCGGTCTCGACCGTGATCACCATCGCGGGCGGGCCGGTCCTCCTGCACATGCTGGGCCTGGGCAAGGCGCTGGCCGACGGGGCCTCGCGCCCGCTGGTGGTCTTCGCCTTTTCCCTGCCAGGCTACGCCATCAGCGTGGCGGCGAGTTTCTGGCTGGAGGGCCTGTCGCGGCCCAAGGCGGCGGCGGCCATGATGTGGATCGCCAATGGCGTGAACCTCAGCGTCGACCTGCTGTTGGTGCCGGGCAGGTTCGGCCTGCCGGCCATGGGCGCCGTGGGTGGGGCCTGGGCGACCACCAGCGCCCGGACCTTCCTGGCGGCGGCCCTGCTGATCTATATCGCCCGCATGCCCGAGGCCCGCGAACTGGGGGTCTTCACCAAGCCCGAGCCGGATCGCGCCGCCGAGGCCGAGCAGCGCCGCATCGGCTTCGGGGCCGGGGCGTCCAACTTCTTCGAGGTCGCCTCCTTCGCCAGCATGAACGTCATCGCCGGCTGGATCGGCGGCCTGGCCGTGGCCGCCTGGGCGATCACCCTGAATGTCGCCGCCATCGTCTTCATGGTCCCGCTGGGCCTGTCGACCGCCGCCGCCGTGCTGGTCGGCCGGGCCTATGGCGCACGGGACATGAAGGCCGTCGATCGCGCCGCCCTGGTCGCCTTCGCGGTCACCGGGGTCTTCGCCCTGGGGGTCAGCCTGATCGTCTGGCTGGGCGCGGGCCTGATGTCGCGCGGCTACACCCTCGACCCCGCGACCCTGGCGCTCGCCGTTCCGGCCGTGGCGCTCTCGGCCCTGATGCTGGTCCCCGACGCCCTGCAGGTGGTCTGCGCCCAGGCCCTGCGGGCGCGCGGAGACGTGTGGATGCCCAGCGTCACCCACCTGGCCAGCTATGTGTTCGTGATGTCGCCCCTGGCCTGGTGGCTGGCGATCCCCGCAGGCCTGGGTCTGATGGGCGTGGTCTGGGCGGTGATCGCCGCCAGCTTCCTGTCAGCCGCCCTGCTGCTGGGGCGGTTCAAATATCTGAGCGTAATGAACGCTTAAGCCTGTTGGTAAACTGGGACTTCAACCCGGCGCCCTAGGGTTGGGGCATGATCGGACTTCGCAACCGAGACGTCGCGCGCCTGCTGCTCGTGGGCCTGAGCCTCTGCATGGCGGTGTTCATGCTGGGGCCGTTCCAGAAGCTGGAGCACGACCTGATCCCTTGGGACAAGGCGGCTCACTTCATGGCCTTCTATGGGGCGACAGCCCTGGTCTATGTCGCGGTCCCGGGGCGTCGCCGTCTGGACCTCTCGACCCTTGTCGCCTTCGCCGGCGTTGGCAGCGAACTGCTTCAGGGCATGGTTGGCCGCGATTGCGACGCCATGGACATGGTCGCCGACCTGGCCGGCGCCTATGCGCTCTATCTGCCGGTCTGGCTCGACCAATTGCGCCGCCCGGCCCAGGACGAGCGCCGCCGCGCCGCTGCTGCGGCGCTGGGGCCCGTGACGGGCTAGTGTGCTGGATCTGAAGTTCGCCTACTCGTGGGATCGTCGTCGGAGCGAACTTCAGATCCAAAAAGCACACGAGACTCAAAGAATCTCTAGTGTCCTTATCGAGTCCAAAATTCGTTCGAGCTCGCCCTAAGCGCCGGCGAATTTTGGAATCGGGACACTAGGCCTGCTCGACCCCCAGGATCCAGCCTTCCTCGGACTCTGCTGCTGCCAGGGCCTCGGGCGTCAGGCCCTTCGGCGCGCCGAACACCGCGCTCAGCTTGCCGGCCTCGTCCAGGCGGGCGAAATGCTCGGCCGTCACCCGCACCTGGGCCAGGTCCTTGACCTCGCCCGGCGCGGCTTGCGCCTTGTAGAGCGAGGGATAGACCTCGGTCGCCACCACGTCGACGCCGGCCAGATCGGCCTCGGTCAGGGGCTTGAAGCCCAGCTCGAAGGGCCAGGCCTTGAAGGCGTCGCCCCGGGCCAGCTTCATGCGGCGGACGGCCGGAATGCCCAGGATCGCCTGACCGCCGACCGAGCCGTTGTAATAGAGCTTCCAGATCGACGACGCGCCCTTGGCGGCCTGGTCGGCGTAGCGCAGCTCGGGCAGGTCGTCGGGGCCGTGCTCGCGGGTGCGCTTGGGCTGCAGGGTGGTCAGGGCGTCCTTGGGCGGGCAGCCCCAGAACGGGAAGGGCCCGCCGGTCATGCGCCGGTTGATCTCTGACCCGACGCCGAAGCGGTTATTGGTGTTGTCGGCCTTGTCCTTGACCATCTTGTCGAGCTGGTCCCAGGCCGCGCGCCACGGCTGTTCGCCCGGCAGGCTGAGGGCCTGGGCGAAGCCGCGCGGGAAGCCCAGCGGGAAGTCGAAGCCGACCAGGGCGCGCTCGGAGCGCTTCTTGAAGTCGTCCAGCAGGGCGGTGAGCTTCTTCTCGGCCTCGGCCCGGGTCGGCGGATTGAACGCCTCGAACACCAGGCGGAACCGGACATCGCGCTTCAGCACGCCGATCCAAACGGAATCCGCGCCGGTCGACGGCTTGGCCGCGGCGCTCCAGTCGACGATCACATAGGCGCTGAACAGGCGGGACACAGGGCGCGGCTCCGGGGGAGGGACGAAGGGCTTTTAGACCCTCCGGCTCCCCCGGCCAACGGCGCATTCAAATGGCCAAGCGTCGGTTGGAAAAACCTAGAGCTTCACCAGCATCTTGCCGAAGTTCTCGCCGGAGAACAGGCCGAGGAAGGCCTCGGGCGCGCGCTCGATGCCCTCCTTGACGGTGTCGCGCCACTGGATCTTGCCGGCCGCCGACCATTCCGACAGGTCCTTCACGAAGGCCGGCATCATGTCCCAGTGATTGGAGACGATGAAGCCTTCCAGGCGCAGGCTCTTGCCTACCGCCTGGATGATGTTGCGCGGGCCGGTCGGCAGTTCGGTGGCGTTGTACTGCGAGATCATCCCGCACAGGGCGAAGCGGGCGAAGGGATTGGCGACGGTGATCGCCGCTTCCAGGTGCGCGCCGCCGACATTCTCGAAATAGGCGTCGATGCCCTCGGGCGCGGCCTTCTGCAGGGCGGCGGTCAGGTCGGGCTCGGCCTTGTAGTCGATGGCCACATCGACGCCGAGTTCCTTGAGGAAGGCGACCTTGGTCGGGCCGCCGGCCGAGGCGATGACCTTGTGGCCTCGCAGCTTGGCGATCTGGCAGACCACGGAGCCCACCGCGCCGGCGCCGCCGGACACGAAGACAACGTCGCCGGGCTTCAGGGCCGCGATGCGCAGCAGGCCGACATAGGCGGTCAGGCCGGGCATGCCGGCGACGCCCAGAAAGGCCTGGGGCGGCAGGCCGTGGGTGTCGAGCTTCTGGACGCCGGTCGCCGGCGCGTTGAAGGCCTCGCGCCAGCCCATGCCCGATTGCACCAGGTCGCCGACTTTCAGGCTGGGGTCATTGGAAAGGGTGACCTCGCCGATCGCGCCGCCCTCCATCGCCTTGCCCAACTGGAAGGGCGGGGTGTAGCTCTTCACGTCGTTCATGCGGCCGCGCATGTAGGGATCGACGGTCATCCACTGATTGCGGACCTGGACCTCGCCGGGGCCGGGGGCGGGCAGCTCGACGGTGGCCAGTTCGAAATTCTCGGCCGTCGGCAGGCCGACCGGGCGGCTCTTCAGGCGGATCTCACGCGAGGTGGTCATGGGTGTCTCTCCCTTGATGTTTACGCCGTAAGCGGCGTTCGAACGGTTGTTTAACTCCTGGCTCAGGTGGCGTCGAGCCCGCGTGAGTGCTAGGCGCGGGACAGGAATTTTCGGAGCGGTGACATGGCGGCCAAGTTGCGGGGCGGAGTGATCGGGGCCGGCGTGTTCGGCGGCTATCACGCACGCCAATACGCGACCCTCGACGGCGCGACCCTGGCCGGGGTCTATGATCCGGACGGCGCGCGCGCCGCCGAGGTCGCCGGCCGCCACGGGGCGACAGGCTATACAGACCTGGCGGAATTCCTCGCCGCCGTGGACGTGGTCACCGTGGCCTCGCCCGCCGTCTTTCACGCCGACGGCGCCGTCGCCGCGCTGCAGGCCGGCAAGCCCGTCTATGTGGAGAAGCCGCTGGCGGTCTCCCTGCGCGACGCCGACCGGATCATGGACGAGGCCGCCCGGCGCAAGCTGATCGTCGCCTGCGGTCATCAGGAACGGCTGTTCTCCCAGGCCATCGGCCTGTTCGACATTCCCGAGCAGCCCCTGCGGATGGAGGCCCTGCGCCACGGCCCGGAGTCGGAGCGCAGCCTGGACGTCTCGGTGGTGCTGGACCTGATGATCCACGACCTCGACCTGGCCCTGGCGCTTTGCAAGGGCGAGCCCCTGGCCGTGGAGGCCGAGGGCGTCATCGCCTATTCCGGCGGCTGGGACCGGGCCCAGGCGGAAGTGACCTTCGACACCGGCTTCACCGCGACCTTCGACGCCTCGCGCATGGCGGAGGGGCGCAAGCGGACCATGAAGCTGGTCTATCCGTCGGGCGAGCTTGAGATCGACTTCGTCAGCCGGGCGTTCCGCAACACCACCGGCTATCCGCTCAACGCCGATTTCGCCGAGGCGCCGGGCTCCAAGGACCCGCTGGGCGCCAGTGTCGCCGCCTTCCTGGCCGCGGTGCGCGGCGACGCGCCCCGCCCGATCTGCACCGCCCAGGAAGCCGCTCTGGCCCTGGACCTGGCGCTTGCCGTCGAACAGGCGATGGAGCAGGGCTGAGCCCAATACCCTCGCCCCGCCTGGCGGGGAGAGGGCAGGGTGAGGGGGTCTTGCTGAATCTCCGCTGAGGCCCCGTCGGGAGTTCGCGCCGCGTCGCGGCACGCCCCTCACCCAACCCTCTCCCCACAAATGGGGAGAGGGCTTCAAGCCAACTTCCGCCCGTCCGCCAAACCCTCTAGCGTGCCGCCGACCCTGCTGGAGGACGCCCCATGACCACCGCCTACGATTTCGCCTTCAAGACCATCGACGGCGCGGCCCTGCCGCTGACGACCTTCAAGGACAAGGTCGTGCTGGTGGTCAATACCGCGTCGAAGTGCGGCCTGACCCCGCAATATGACGGGCTGGAAAAGCTCTATTCCGACTACAAGGACCAGGGGCTGGTGGTGCTGGGCGTGCCCTGCAACCAGTTCATGGGCCAGGAGCCGGGGACGGAAGCCGAGATCAAGGACTTCTGCGAGACCCGCTTCAACATCGACTTCCCCCTGACCTCCAAGGAGGACGTGAAGGGCGAGACGGCGCACCCGTTCTACAAGTGGGCGCTCGAAACTCTGGGCGAATCCGCCGATCCGGCCTGGAACTTCCACAAGCTGCTGTTCGGCAAGGACGGCCAGTTGATCCGCGCCTTTGGTCCGCGCACCGAACCGCTCGACGGTGAGATCACCGGCGCGGTCGAGGCGGCGCTCTAGCCGCCCAAACCGGGTCGGGGTCGCCTTGACCTTGGCGACGCTGACCGGGACGGTCGGGGCTTCTGAGGGACGCTCCGACATGACCCGCATCTTCGCCCTGATTTCCGCAGCCGCGCTGCTGACCGGCGCCTCCGGCGCCCAGGCGGCGACGCCCAAGCTGGCGGCCCTGCAGGCCGAGCTGGCCGCCAAGGGCCCGGCCTATCTGGCCAGCCATGAGTTCAACTGCGACACCGGCCGCGGCTACAAGCTGGTGGCCGGCGGGACGCCAGGGGCGGTGGCGCTGGGCGTCCAGCTGGTCAAGACCTCGGGCAGCGCCTGCGCCGCCGAGGGCCTGATCCAGTCCCTGGCCCAGGCGATGCAGAAGAACCCCTCGGCCGTGCTGCCCTATGTCGACACCGGCGATCAGTTCTCGCACGACCTGATCTGCCTGCCGCTGGGCATCGAGGAGCCGGTCGCGGTCACCAAGGCCAATGTCGTGAAGTCGACCCAGGCGATCTCGGCGGTGACCGACCCCAAGCTGGCGGTGCAAAGGGCCGCCTGCCTGGCCTCCATCGCCCAGACCTCGGCCAATCTGGGCAAGGCCCAATAGGGCGTCAGTCCTCGGTGATCCGGCTGGTCGCTGCGGTGTCGGGCGTGAACACATAGACCAGCAACGAGCCCACGATCACCACGGTGACATAGGTGAAGAAGCCGCTCTCGGCGCCGTGCGACTTGAACCACAGGGCGACATATTCGGCGCTGCCGCCGAACAGGGCGTTGGCGAGGGAGTAGGGCAGGGCGACGCCCAGCGCCCGGATCTCGGCCGGGAACAGTTCGGCCTTAACGACTCCATTCACTGAGGAATAGCAGGCCACGATCACCAGGGCGGCGGCGGTCAGGCCATAGGCGACGACGAGGGAATGGGTGGCGGCGAGGGTCGCCATGATCGGCCAGGTGCAGAGCGCGCCCAGCACCCCGAAGGTGATCAGCAGCGGCTTGCGGCCGACCTTGTCGGACAGGGCGCCCAGCAGCGGATTGACCAGCAGGAACAGCACCAGGCCGGCGGCGGTGACCTGGGTGGCCTGGCCCTTGGTGAAGCCCGAGGTGTTGACCAGGAACTTCTGCATATAGCTGGTGAAGGTGTAGTAGCCGAGCGTCCCGCCGGCGGTCAGGCCCATGACGATCAGGCTCTCGCGCGGGTGGCGGACGATCAGCTTCCAGGTGGTGGCGCGCTCATCCGGCCGGCCCTCGAAGGCCGGGGTTTCGCCCATGCCGCGCCGCAGGATCCAGACGACCACGGCCAGGCCGCCGCCGATGAAGAACGGAACCCGCCAACCCCAGGCCTGCAGCGCCTCGGGGCTGAGACGGGCCTGCAGCACGAGCAGCACGCCGGTGGCCAGCAGCTGGCCGCCGATCAGGGTGGCGTAGAACACCCCCGACCAGAAGCCCCGGTGCTTCCGGCTGGCCATCTCGGCCATATAGGTGGCGCTGGTGCCGTATTCGCCGCCCATGCTCAGCCCCTGGAGCACGCGGGCCGAGGTCAAGAGGATCGGCGCGCCTATGCCGATCTGGGCATAGGAGGGGCAGAGGCCGATCAGCAGCGAGCCGGCGCACATCAGCAGGATCGAGGCGGTCATGGCCGCGCGGCGTCCCGCCCGGTCGGCATAGAGCCCCATCAGCCAGGCGCCTACCGGACGCGCCAGGAAGCCCACTGCGAACACCGCCGCCGTGTTGAGCAGCTGGGCGGTGTCATCGCCCTTGGGGAAGAACACCTTGGCGAAATAGAGCGCGAAGGCGGCATAGACGAACCAGTCGAAGGTCTCGACCATATTGCCGGCCGACCCCGCCAGGATCGAACGCAGCCGGTTCGGCGCGCGGGGCGTCCCCGCCGCCGTCTGGACTTCAGTCATGTCACGCCTCCCCAAGCTGGCGGATACCAGCTTGGTTCGGCGGCGAGTTCAATCGTCGTCTCAGCCCTTCAGCGCCGCCAGCACCGCTTCGGGGCGGATCGGCAGGTGGCGGACCCGGGCGCCGACGGCGGCGAAGATGGCGTTACCGATGGCGGGGGCGACCACGGTGGTGGCCGGCTCGCCCAGGCCGACGGGAGGCTCGGTGCTGGGGGTGAAGCTGATGTCCAGCTCCGGCACGTCGCTCATCCGCAGGGGCGTGTAGGTGTCCAGATTGGTGTCGGCGACCTGGCCCTTGGCGAATTCGGTGCCCTCGAACAGCGCCAGGCTGAGGCCCCAGAGGCTCGCCCCCTGCACCTGGGCCAGGGCGCCGTCCGGGTGGACGATGGTCCCGGCGTCGGTGACCAGGGTCAGCTTCTGCACCCTCACCGCCCCGGTCCTGCGGTCGACATGGACCTTGGCGATACAGGCGGCCCAGGTCGGCATGTCGCGTTCCTGGCCGAAGGTCGTGGCGATGCCGAGCCCGGTGTTCGCCGGAAGCTTCGCGCCCCAGCCCGCCTTCTTGGCCACGGCGGCCAGCACGGCGGCCTGGC
>NZ_CANCLE010000012.1 GCF_947378715.1 Phenylobacterium aquaticum | reverse complement strand
AAAAGCGCCGGGCCTCGCGGCGCCGGCGCTCATTCATTCCACCTCGGTCGGCGGATCAGTCCTTGGCGCGCTCGTAGAAGGCGCCGTCTTCGGTCGTCACCACGATGCGGGTGCCCACGGTGATGTAGGTCGGCACCATGGTGCGCACGCCGTTGTTGAGGATGGCGGGTTTGTAGGAGCCGGACGCCGTCTGCCCCTTGACCACCGGCTCGGTCTCCACGACTTCCAGCGTCACGCGCGCCGGCAGTTCCAGCGAGATCGGGTTTTCCTCGAAGGTCGACAGGGTCACCGTCATGCCGTCGGCCAGGTAGACGCCCAGCTCGCCGATGATGTCGTCGCGCGCCACCACCTGGTCGAAGTTGGCGGGGTTCATGAAGTGGTACTCTTCCCCGTCCTTGTACAGGAAGGTGTACTCGCGCTGGTCCACCGTGGCGCGCTCGACCACCTCGGTGGTGCGGTAGCGTTCCGACACCTTCACCCCATCGGAGATGCGGCGCATGTTCAGCTGGGTCACCGGGGTGCCCTTGCCGGGGTGGATGTTCTCGGCGGTCAGCACGACATAGAGCCGGCCTTCCATATCGACGACGGCGCCCTTGCGGAGCGAGCTTGCAGCGACCTTCACTTAGGTTCTCTTCCTCGAAGCTTGGCGCGCCCCTCCAGGAGCGCGCGATCTTGTAAATCTTGAGCGCACCTATAGCGATCCGCGCCGAGATCGCCAGTCGTCTTCGTCCCTTGCGGCCCCAGGCCGCCGCCGCCCCGGAACCCTTGCCCTTGCACACCCCGCCCCCCTCGCCCTGGTGGAGCCTCGAGCGCCACGCCGATCGCCGGGGGTTTCTCACCACACGCAACCGCATCACCCGCGCCGTGCGGACCTGGTTCGCGGCGCGGGATTTCGAGGAGGTGGAGACCGCCGCCCTGCAGGTCTCGCCGGGCAACGAGGCCCATCTGCACGCCTTCGCCACCGAGGCGATCGGCCATGATGGCGTGCGCTCGCCGCTCTATCTGCACACCTCGCCGGAGTTCGCCTGCAAGACCCTGCTGGCGGCCGGCGAGCAGCGGATCTTCAGCCTGGGCAAGGTCTGGCGCAATCGCGAGCGCGGCCCCCTGCACCATCCCGAGTTCACCATGCTGGAATGGTACCGGGTCCGCGAACCCTACGAGGCCCTGATGGCCGACTGCGCGGGCCTGCTGGCCCTGGCCGCCGACACGGCGGGGACCAGGACCTTCCGGTTCCGCGACCTGACCATGGACCCCTTCGCCGAGCCCGAGCGCCTGACGCAGGCCGAAGCCTTCGACCGCATGGCGGGGATCGACCTCCTGGCCACCGTCGCCGCCGATGGCTCGACCGACCGCGACGCCCTGGCCGCCGCCGCGCGCGCAGCCGGGATCCGGGTGGCGCAGGACGACACCTGGGCCGACGTCTTCTCCCGCGTTCTGGTCGAGAAGATCGAGCCGTTCCTGGGCCAGGGCCGCGCCACCATCCTGTGCGAATATCCGGTGGCGGAAGCCGCGCTCGCCCGCCCCAAGCCGTCGGACCCCCGGGTGGCCGAGCGCTTCGAGCTCTATGGCTGCGGCGTCGAGCTCGCCAACGCCTTCGGAGAGCTGACCGACGCCGCCGAACAGCGCCGCCGCTTCGAGGCCGAGATGACCGAGAAGCTGCGGGTCTATGGCGAGACCTATCCGATCGACGAGGCCTTCCTCGCGGCCCTGGCCCACATGCCCCCGGCCAGCGGCTCGGCGCTGGGCTTCGACCGGCTGGTGATGCTGGCGACGGGCGCCAGCCGCATCGATCAGGTGCTGTGGGTTCCTGTGGCTGAGACGCCATAAGCGCGGCCGAACCTTTGCGGAAGAATAGCCACCACTAGCGTCACACAACTCGCAGTGGTTGAAGGCGATATGACAACATTGGACGAGGACTTCGCGGCAGCTCTAGCGAAGGGGTCTGGCCGCGCCATGAAACTCCTCTTGCAGGCGCCAGGGCGCCACGACCTTCGCAACCACCTCATTGGCGCTTGTCGGAGCAATCTCGCCTTCGACCGACAATGCGAGAGCGAGCGTAGCGCCTATTTGGCCCGCCTCGTCGCAGCCACCGACAGCCCGGCAACTATCTTTGCGGCGTTGGAAGCTGCGCTGACCTCGGCCGATGAGGCCACAGACGTTCCACAGATCTTCACAGTGCTGGTCCGGCTGGTCAGGACTTTGCCCCAGCTTGAAGGGGGCGCCCTCCGTGAGGCTTTCGCGGGCCTATCTGACGAGGACCGGCTGGATTGCATGGAGGGCCTGATCCTCCTCGAAGGCGCAGCTGCGTTGCTGGATTGCGCTGAGCTATTGGCATCTCGACTCAAGTCTGAAGGCTGGCGTGGCCAGGGAATGCTGGACGCCCTTGTCGAGCGGGACGGGGCGAATTCAGAACAGACCCTCAGGGGATTGCGAGCCAATCATCAGCAGCTCGACGAGCTCATGGCGTCTATCGAGGATGTAGGACAACCCGAACCTTCGGCGGATGACGAAGCCTACGATTTGGCGGCAATAAGATCGGACATATTCGGCGGACGACGCCCACCGGGTGCTTGGAGACGAAAGCTATCGCAGGCTGATTGGAGCTCGCTTACCGCAGAAATGTTGGAGCGCATCGACGAGAATAACGCCGTCCAATTCCTTCTGCATTTCAGAGGGCGGCCCTTCCCCGACGACCCAACGCGCCTGTTCAAGTGGCTCGACAGTCCCGTCCCCCGAGCATCTGGGGTTACGGCAGGGATTCTCGGGCGCGTTCCGCATCCTCGGGTCCGCCAAGAGGCGCTTCAACGGCTCGAGGTGGGCGACCAGGGCGTGCGCTTGCTCCTCGCGAACTACCGACCCGGCGACTTTGCAAAAATCGAACCCTTGCTCCATAAGCCGCCGTCCGAAGAGCGCGCTCACGATCTCGGCCTCGCCGTTCTTGCCCTGCTCGATAAGAACGACGTTCCCACCGACGAATGCAGGACCACACTCCTGAACGTATATGAACACACGCCCTGTAGCCTCTGCCGGAACAGCGCGGTCACGACCTTGGTCGGTCGACGTGCTGTGCCCGTATGGATGGCTGACGAGTGCCGGTACGACGCAGACCCGGACACGGTTCGGCTGTTCTTAAACCCATGACCACGCTCAAGACCCTTCGCAGCCCCCGGGCCCTGGCCGACGCCGGCCTGATCGCGCCTGAGCGCCTGTCGGCGCTGGAGCGGGTGGCGGCGCAGTATGCGGTGGCCATCACGCCCTCCATGGCCGAGCTCATCGAGGACCTTGACGACCCCATCGCCCGCCAGTTCCTGCCCCATGAAGCGGAGCTGGTCCTGCGCCCCGAGGAGTCCGCCGATCCGGTCGGCGACGACAGCCACAGCCCGGTCGAAGGGATCGTCCACCGCTATCCCGACCGCGCTCTGCTGAAAATCACCCATACCTGCGCGGTCTATTGCCGGTTCTGCTTCCGCCGCGAGATGGTCGGGCCGGACGGGGTCAAGCCGCTGTCGCCCGCCGCCCTGGACGCGGCCCTGGCCTATGTCGCCCAGACCCCGGCCATCTGGGAGCTGATCGTCACCGGCGGCGACCCCTTCGTGCTCTCGCCCCGCCGCATCGCCGAGCTGATGGCCCGGCTGGCGCAGATCGACCATGTGAAGGTCGTGCGCTTCCACACCCGGGTTCCCGCCGTCGACCCCGAGGCGGTGACCGACGAGCTGGTCGCGGCGCTCCGCTGTCCCGGCAAGGCGGTCTATGTCGCCCTGCACGCCAACCACGCCCGCGAGCTGACGCCCGCCGCGCGCGCCGCCTGTGCGAAGCTCGTCGAGGCCGGCGTGCCGATGATCGGCCAGACCGTGCTGCTCAAGGGGATCAATGACGATCCGGAGACCCTGGGGGCCCTGATGCGGGCCATGGTCGAGACCCGGATCAAGCCCTACTACCTGCACCAGGGCGACCTGGCGCCCGGCACCAGCCACCTGCGCACGACGCTCGCCGAGGGCCAGGCGGTGATGCGGGCCTTGCGCGGCCGCTATTCCGGCCTCTGCCAGCCGACCTATGTGCTGGATATCCCCGACGGTCACGGCAAGGTGCCGGTCGGCCCGGACTATCTGTCGGATGCAGCGGACGGCGGAACGGCGGTCGAGGACCCAAACGGCGTCGTGCGGCCCTACGCCGGCTGAAGCCGGCGCCAGCGCGACACGCCGTAGAAGGCGAAGCTGATCACCGCCACCCCCAGGGTGGGCAGACGCAATGTCGGATCGGCGACGGCGATCACGCCTGCGGAAAACAGCGCGCCCAGCACGCCTGCGGTCCGGGCGACCCACCGACTGCGCGCCGTCTCCAGCTCCGCCGCCATCTTCACCAGGGCCAGCGAGCAGAGCAGGTAGAGCACCATGGAGATGACCACGGTGACATTGATCAGCACCCCGAACTGCTTGCCCAGGGTCGGCGATGCGCTGGCATAGATGCTCACCGACATGATCAGGCCCACCAGGATCAGGTCGCGCGCCATGCGGCTGTCCGGCGCCACGTCGGAGGTCCATCGCGGCAGGAAGCCCACGGCCGCGCCGGAGCGGTTGGATTCCGCCCCCACCAGGATCCAGCCCCCTAAGGCGCCGAAGGTCTTGGCCAGGGCGCAGGCGGCGACCAAGGCCGCTGTGAGGCCCCCGGCCACCCCGCGAATGGCCTCCGCAAAGGGGGCGGTGGAGGCGGCCAGGGTGTGGGCGGGCAGGAGGCCCAGGATGGCCACGGAGGCCAGGAGGTACACCCCAAGCGCCAGGGCCACCCCGCCCACGGCGGCGAGCGGCAGGTTGCGGCGGGGATTGTCGATGATCGCCGCGACGATGTTCGCGCATTCCAGTCCCAGGAACGCCCAGAAGATCGGGGTCACGGAGGTGAGGGTCGCGTCCAGGTCCGAGCGGCCGCTGACATTCCAGGACGCGGCGAATATCTCCGGCCGAAAGCTGGCGAAGCCCACCCCGATGGCCAGGGCGATGGGGATCAGGCCCACGAGCAAAGTCGCCGCCCCGATCCGCGCCACCAGCTTCGGCCCGATGAAGTTGGCGCCCACCATCAGCCAGATGATCGCGATGCTCGAGGCCACGCCGGGGCCGGTCGCCTTGAGGGCCGGAAAGAAGAAGCTCAGATAACCTGTTGCAGCCACCGCCACCCCGGACGTCCCGAAGCAGCAGGTGATCCAGTAGGTGAACCAGCCGAAGTGTCCGAGCGCCGGCCCAAGCCCCTCGCTCGCATAGGCCACGGCCCCGTCCGCCTTGGGCCGCAGGAGGCCGAGATAGGCGAAGACCAGGGCGAGCACGAGCGCCCCGCCGCCCGCGATGAGCCAAGAGAGGACCGTGATCGAGCCGACCGCCCCGAGCGTCGCGGGCAGCAGATAGAGGCCGGAGCCGATCATATTGCCCGCCACCAGCACCAGGGCGGCCCAAAGCCCGAGCTTGCGGCCCTCCTGCGCCACCGGCTAGGCCGAGGCCGAAGGGGCGAGCGCCTCAGCGACCTGGGTCTGGAACCAGGCGACCCCGTCCTCATGGCGGGGCGACAGCACGCCGGTCTCATAGATCCCGGCGTCGAGATTGCGCTGCACGGCCTCGCAGATCTCCACGTCCTCGGCGGTCAGCTGGTTGGAGGCGGCCAGAACGGCGTCCATGTCGGCGATCGCCGGGTCGTAGAAATAGAGATAGTCGAGCCGGGTCTTGGCGTGGCCGATCGGGCGCATGTGCTCGACCATCAGGCCGTAGCGATAGACGTTGAAGGCCAGGTTCGGCCACAGCCACGCCCACAGCCCGTCATTGACCCCGCTCTTGGTCGGGACCTCGTGGACCGCCACCGCGCCGTCCATCCGCACCCGATAGCCGTCGGTCTCGACTTCCTCGGCCAGGGCCGGATGGACCACCGGGATGTGGTAGCCCTCGAGGTAGTTCTCGACATAGGTCTTCCAGTTGCAGGCGATGTCGTGGCTGCGGCGCAGGGTGGCCGGGGCGAGCGTCAGGCCACGTTCGGCGAACATCCGCTCCAGCGGCGCGACCAGCGCGCTGAGCGGCCCGGCCTTTTGGTCGAGATTCACGAAGACGAAGCCGCGCCAGGTCTCGATCCGCACCGGGTGCAGGCCGAATTCGCGCGGGTCGAAGCCCTCGGCCGCCCCGAAATCCACGGCCGAACGCAGCCGCCCGTCCAGGGCATAGCGCCAGCCATGATAGCGGCAGGTCAGCTCCGTCCCGCAGCTGCCCCGGCCATCGGCGACCAGGGGTCCGGCGCGGTGGCGGCAGACATTGTGGAAGCCGCGCAGGGTCGCGTCCGCCCCGCGCACCGCCAGCACCGGCCAGCCCGCGACCTCGCCGGCCAGATAGTCACCCGGGTTCGGGACCTCGCTGTCATGGCCGAGGAACTGCCAGCCGGCCGCGAAGACCGTGGTGCGTTCCCGCTCATAGGCCTGGGGGTCGCGGTAGAGCCGTGAGGAGAGGGTGAGCTGCATGGTCGGCAGTTCGGCCGAAGCGGTGGCCGCCGTCAACCGGGTCGCGCGACTTGATATAGATCAAGTCTATGCAATCCATAAATTAAATCGATTTGGTCTATTTTTTGAAGAGGCCATAGTGCGCGCCGACACTAGATTGGCCAGGACTCCACCCGGCCTGAACATGGGAGAAGACGATGGGCCTCGCCGCCAGCAAAACCCTGCAGAACCTGAAGGACGCCTTCGCCGGCGAAAGCCAGGCGAACCGCCGCTACCTCTATTTCGCCCAGAAGGCCGACATCGAAGGCTATAACGACGTCGCCGCCGTGTTCCGCTCCACCGCCGAGGGCGAGACCGGCCACGCCCACGGCCACCTGGAATTCATGGAAGAGGTCGGCGACCCGGCCACCGGCCTGCCGATCGGCGGCACCGAGAACAATCTCAAGGCCTCGATCGCCGGCGAAACCCACGAATACACCGACATGTATCCCGGCATGGCCAAGACCGCCCGCGACGAGGGCTTCGACGAGATCGCCGACTGGTTCGAGACCCTGGCCAAGGCCGAGAAGTCCCACGCCGGCCGCTTCCAGCGCGCCCTCGACACCCTGGGCTGACCTTCCGGCGGCGGCGGGCGTCACTTTTGCGGGGCCCGCCGCCGACGTTTTCTGAAGCAACGATCCCGGAGAACGACCGTGGCCGACAGCCCCAAGGCTCCGGCGCGCGAGGGCAGCCTCGACGCGCCGTTCCGCCATCCGATCGCCTGGCGCGACGAGGCCTATTACGACCTCGCCGCCGTCGAGCAGGAGATGGAGCGGCAGTTCGACGTCTGTCACACCTGCCGGCGCTGCTTCAATCTGTGCGACAGCTTCCCGCGCCTCTTCGACCTGATCGACGAGAGCAAGACCGGCGAGCTCGATAGCGTGGCCAAGGCCGACTACGCCAAGGTCGATGAGGCCTGCACCCTCTGCGACATGTGCTTCCTGACCAAGTGCCCCTATGTGCCGCCGCACGAATTCGACATCGACATTCCGCACTTGATCCTGCGCTACCGCGCCGCCAAGCGCCGGGCCGGGGAACGGGACTTCGTGCGCGAACAGCTGGGTCTGACGGACCGCAACGGCAAGCTGGCCAAGCCGGTCGCCGGCCTCGCCAACTGGGCCACCGCCCGCAAGAACACCCCCTTGCGCAAGCTGCTCGAGGCCATCGCCGAGATCGACGCCGAGGCCGAGCTGCCCCAGTACCATTCCAAGACCGCCACCGACCTGCTCAAGACCCCCTTCGCCCCGGACCCGGCCGGCCCAGCCTTCGGCCAGCGCAAGGTGGCGCTCTATGCGACCTGCTTCGTCGACTACAATCAGCCCGACACCGCGCTCGCCGCCGCCAAGGTGCTGGCGAAGCAGGGGGTCGAGGCCAGGCTGGTCTATCCGGAATGCTGCGGCATGCCCCAGCTGGAGTCGGGCGATCTGGCCGACGTGGCCGGCCGCGCCGAGCGGATCGCACAGGTCTTCGCCCCGCTGATCGACGAGGGCTATGAGGTCGTCGCTCTCACCGCCAGCTGTGGCCTGATGATGAAGTTCGAATGGCCGCTGCTGGAGCCCCAGAACCACGCCGTCCTGCGGCTGGCCGCCGCCACCCGCGACATCAGCGAATATGTGGTCGAGCTTTCCAAGACCTTTGGCCTGGCCCCAGGTCTGTCGCCGGTCGAGGGCGGGGTCACGGTGCACCACGCCTGTCACGCCCGGGCCCAGAACATGGGCGCGAAATCCGCCGAGATGCTCAAGCTGATCCCCGACACCAAGGTCGAGATCGTCGAGCGCTGCTCGGGTCACGGCGGCACCTTCGGGGTGATGAAGGAGACCCGTCCATTGGCCCTGAAGGTCGGCAAGCCGGCCGCGAAGCAAGTGGCGCAGAAGGGCTCGGCCGAGCTCTGTTCCGACTGCCCGCTCGCCTGCAAGCACCTGGGCCAGATGCTCACCGTCGAGACCGGCCCCGTGACCTCGCCGCGCCAGTCCCACCCCATCGAGATCTTCGCCCGCGCCTATGGGGCGCTCTAGGAAAAGATGTCCGCCATGCCCGCAGCCCTCCGCCAGATCACCCCGGACGACCTGATGCCGGACGCCGAGTTCGCCCAGGTCCGCAAGGAGCGCCGCACCGCCCTGATGCCGATCAAGCGCCTGCGCCGCATCCATCTGGGGCCGCACTGCACCTTCTTCTTCGAATGCTACGACACCATGCTGTTCCAGGTGCAGGAGATGCTGCTGATCGAGAAGGGCGGCGCGGCCCAGGTTCCCGACGAGTTGGCCGCCTACAACCCGCTGATCCCCCAGGGGACCGAACTGGTGGCCACGGTGATGTTCGAGATCGAGGATCCGATCCGCCGCGCCCAGACCCTGGCCCGGCTGGGCGGGGTCGAGGACCTGATGTACCTCAAGGTCGGCGACGACAAGATTTTCGGGGTCTCGGAAGACGACGTCGAGCGCACCCGCGAGGACGGCAAGACCTCCTCTGTCCACTTCCTGCACTTCGGCCTCAGGCCCGAAAACGTCGCGGTGTTCCGCGATCCCGCCACCACGGTGATCGTCGGCTGCGACCACGAGGCCTATGCCCACATGGCCGTGCTCTCGCCCTCGACCCGGGCGGAGCTGGCCCGCGACTTCGGCTGAGGGGCCTCGCACCCCAAGGTTGACGCGCGCCGACGCGGCTGCGACGGTTCGCCAAGCTTGGGGAGGCCGATATGCGCGCGAAGAGCGCCGCCGCCGCGATCCTCGTCTGGGCCTTGGCCCTGTTTGCGGCCGGCGAGGCCCTGGCGGCCGCACCACCCATCCTCGTCAGGCAGCCTGGCTATGCGGACAGCGCGGGACTGTCCCATCCCTGGCGGCTGACGGATTCCAAGTGGGGGTTCTTCGCGCCGCTGTTCCTGGGGCTGGCCGACGAACTCGACCATTGCAAACACGCCGATCCGGCCGCCGCCGCAGGCCTGCGCATGTCACCCAATCGCCTGGACCGCAGCGGCGCCGCCGCGATCGCCGCCCTTCGCGACTGCCACAAGTGGTGGTTCCGCAAGGTCCCGCCGGACGCCCTGCCGGAGAAGCTCTGGGGCAGGCTGGTCAAGGACCTGCCGTCGCCGAGTCCGCTGGAACGCGCCAAGGTGCTGGCCTTCGGCGCCGCCGCCCTGACGCCGGACTATGACCGCACGATCTGGGACTGGGACAGGGGCGCCGGCTGGACCAGCGCCGACCCGGACTCGATTCTGAGCTGGGGGCCGTTCAAGGCCACGGCCGGCCATGGCTGCACCCTGCAGAAGGCCCTGGCCGCCCTGGCCGCCCAGCCCGCCACCGCCGCCATCCTGCGCGAGCACTTCGAGGGCGAAGCCGCCGTGCTCGACCAACTGCTGGACCGGACCGATCCCGACTGGTGCGCCCATCAGGCCAAGATCCTCAAGCCAGTGTTCGACGATCCTGAACGCCGCGAGGAGTTCCGGGTGATCTTCGCCCGCCTGGCCGCCCATCCCGAGATCCGCGCCGGCTACGACGCCTATTTCCTGGGACCGACTGGCTATCTGGCCGGGCGCATGGGCCGCTACTACGCCCTCTATGCCCAGGCGGGCCTGGTCCCGACCGAAGCGGATTTCGCCTTCTTCCTCGACCGCTCCCTGGACTATCCGCCGCTCAGCGACGCCCTGGCCGCCCAGCTCCTGCCGCTCGTGAAGGCGGCGGGCCCGCAGACCTGGCAGGCGCGGCGGATCATCGCCAACCAGACCCCGTTCAGCTCGCCCGGCGCCCGCAGCTTTCAGATCGGCCGCGACGCCGTCTATTGGGTCGACGCCGTCGGTCAGGCGGGGCTCGATCCCGTCGAGGCGAGCTCCTGGGTCCGCAACAGCCGGCTCAAGGCCTCGGATGTCGGCCTGACCGAAAAGCCCTATGCCCCGCCCTGCACGGTGGTGTTCCTGCCGGCCTGCGCCGCCATGGCGGGGGCAAGGCCATGACCCGCGCCGCCATCATGCTGGCCGCCGCCCTGGCCACGGCCGCCCAGCTGCCCCCCGCCCAAGCCCAGGCGGCGAGCTATCACATCGACCGCGCCGCCCTGAAGGACGCCTGCATGGCGGCCAGCGCCCGCCCCCCGGCCGCCGTGTCGGCGGAGATCGCCCGCGTGGCCTCCGACCAATGGGGCAAGTTCGGCTATGGGCGGGTCAAGGAGACGGCGGTCGACACGGTGATCGACAAGACTGGAGACGGCGGCCTGTCGGGCTCGCTGTCCTGGGACGCGGTCTATCAGTTCTGGGCCTATACCGGCTTCGATGGGGTGCTGACCTTCCCCTATGACGTGGTGATGGGCCCCTCCGGCCCCGAGGTCCTGCAGGCCAACACCCGCCAGAACATTGAGGCGGCCAACGCCAAGTTCGGGGCCGGCGCCCCGACCGCCAAGGCCATAGCCGGGGCGATCAAGCGCTCCAGCGCCTCGACCTTGCCCTGGTCGGCGGTGTTCGTCTCCTCGGTGATGAAACAGGCGGGGCTGACCAACGAGCAGTTCCGCCCGGCGCCCGCCCACGCCGGCTATATCCAGGCGGCGATCGACGCCTATGGCCTGGGCCGCAAGGCCTATGCCTATCTGCCCTGCGATCCCGGCTGGGTCGAACCCCGGGTCGGGGACGTGATCTGCTATTCGCGCAACTCCAGCCCGATCCGCAACTTTGGCCAGGTGCTGGCCGGGGTCGAGGCGGCCAAGGGCGCCTTCGGCTACGAATCCCACTGCGACATCGTCAGCCAGGTGGCCCGTTCGCCCAAGCATGTGGTGCATTCGATCGGCGGCAATGTCGGCGACACGGTCACCAAGACTGAGCGCACCCTGGCGGGGGGCCCGATCACCACCGGCAAGCCCATCGCCTGGATCGCCGTCCTGGCCCTGAAGCCGGACCCCGATCCGGTCGCCCCGCCGCCGGAACCGGCGCCCATCCCGGCCCCGCCCGCCGCGCCTGGCCCGGTTCCCGCCGCTCCAGCCCCGCCCGCGCCGACGCCGACACCCGTTCCAGCGTCCCCGGAACCTGCCCCGACGCCGCCCGCACCGGCGCCCGAACCCCCACCGCCCGCGCCACTGCCGCCTGCTGAACCGACGCTAACGCCGCCGCCGCCCGTCCCGCCCGAGCCGCCAGCCTCTGAACCCGCCGCCGCTCCGGCGCCGGCCGCGGCGCCGCCCGTCGACGACGGCGATCCGGCCAGCCCGGACCCGAACGCGCCGCCCCCGGCGCCTGCCAGTCCGACACCGCCCAGTCCAACGCCCCAGGGGGTCTGAAAACGCGATCGGCCCCGGCTCGATTTGTTCGAGCCGGGGCCGAAGCCGCTGGGACCAGGGAGGACCGTCGCGGGAGACAAGGTCACCTCCGACAGGACCCCATCTGCGGACAGAAAACCCCCAGACCGCTCTGGCGTCACCTGATGGGGGGCTTGGGCGCCGCTCTGGGCGGCCGCCCCGGCTTGAGCGCCCGGGATTTGCACGCGCCCGCGCCTGGGCGCCGTCTTTTCCGGCGCCGACCTCGACCGAAACGCTTCAAGTCTGCAACGCATCGAACATGGACAGCAGACGGCTTTCCGACGCATAGGAAAAACCGTGTCCAAGTCTGTCCCGAACATGACCCGCCGCGCCGACATCGACTGGATCCGTGTCGCGGCCTTCGGCCTGCTCATCCTCTATCATGTGGGTCTGTACTACGCGCCGTGGGACTGGCACGTGCACAGCGCCCGCAGCTTTGAGTGGCTGCGCTACGGCGCCCTGATCACCAATCCCTGGCGGCTGACCCTGCTGTTCCTGGTTTCCGGCGTGGCGCTGCGGTTCATGAGCCGCCGCCTGAGCCCGCTGCAGGTGATCCGCGCCCGCGCCGCCCGGCTGATCCCGCCCTTCCTGTTCGGGGTGCTGGTGCTGGTGCCGCCGCAGTCCTGGATCGAGGCCATGGACAAGTTCGGCTGGCGGCAGGACTTCTTCGCCTGGTGGCTGGCCGAGTTCAGCCCCCAGGGCTTCGCCGACGGCATTCCCCTGAACCATCTGTGGTTCGTGCTCTATATCGGCGTCTATAGCCTGGCGGCGGCCCTGCTGCTGGTCCACCCGGCCGTACTGCGCTTCGCCCAGAAGGTCTTCGAGGTAGTGCTGGGCGGCCCGCGCCTGCTGATCCTGCCGGTCGCCTATCTGGCCTTCTCGCGCCAGTCGCTGTTCGCCACCTATGGCCTGTCCAATCACCTGACCACCGACTGGTACAATCACGCCATCTCGTTCGGGGTGTTCCTGCTGGGCTTCACCCTGGCGCTCAGCGATCGGACCTGGGCTGATTTCGAGCGCCTGCGCTGGCCGGCCTTGATCACCGCCGCCCTGGCCCTGCCCCTGTTGATCGCGCTGGAGGCCAATCCCGGCGGCATGGCCTTCGACGGCCTGGTGCAGAACAGCATGTTCGCCCTCGATCAATGGGCGACAATCTGCGCGGTGCTGGGCTTCGCCAGCCGCCATATCCGCAACGCCGACGGCCCGCTGCTGCGCTATCTGACCGACGCGGTCTTCCCCTGCTACCTCGCCCACCAGACCATATTGGTGGTCGCCGCCCATCTGGCGGCGCCCCTGGCCCTGCCCGTGAACGTCGAAGCCCCTCTACTGGCCACCACCACCCTGGGCGGCAGCCTGCTGGTCTATGAACTGGTCCGCCGTATCGGCCCGATCCGGCCCCTCTGGGGTCTGAAGCGCCTGCCCCGCGCGCCCGCCAAGGCGGCGCAGACGGTCGAGGCCGCCGCCGCGGCCCGGCCCGCCAAGGCCGCGTGAGCGCGCCGCCCACCCCCGCCCAGACGGCGACGGCCCGGCTCTATCGCCGCCGCCGCATCCTGCTGCGGGTCGGCATGGCCGCCCCCATACTGGCCTTCGCCGCAGTGCTGGTCGCCATCCTCGCCTATCCGGGCTTCGACAACACCCACCAGTATCTCAGCGATCTGGGCAACCAGACCGCGCCACATCCCTGGATCTTCAATCTCGGCGTGGCGGTGTCCGGCGCCGGGGCCATGGCGGCGGGGATCGGCTTTGGCCTGGCCATGGCGGCGCTCGGCGGATCGCGGATCGCATCCGGCCTGACCACCGCCAGCTTCGGCCTGGCCGGGGCCGGCATGATCATCTCCAGCTACTACCACTATCCGGACCCCCGCCACCTGGCGATCAATCTGGGCCTGGGCATCCAACTCGCGCCCCTGCTGCTGATCTGGGGGCTGGCGCGGCTGCCGGACATGGCCCGGCTGCGCCGCTTCCTGGCGATCGTCTTCGGGGTGATGGCGGTGCTCACCGTCCTGACCAAGCACATCGTCCTGCCGGACCTGGTGAATATGAGCAATGTCGGCTGGTGGGAGCGGGCTTTCGCCCTGGTCCTGGTCGGCTGGACCGGGATCGCAGCCTATGTGCTGGAACGCCGCCTCATGAGCCTGGCCCAGGCGGCGGATGTCGCGGCCGTGACTTGACAGATTTTTTCTGGGGTCGAGCGGCGCGCACCCTGGCGCCGTTCTGACGCGCCGTCGAGGCCGACCTCTCAATTTCGTGATGACAATCAAAGCCAAAGCCAAACGGCGAGCGTCGGCAAGTTCGGGCGGCTGAAAAATCGGCGCCCAGGCGAAAAACGTATGCTCACAAGCGAATAATCAAGGGGCTTGCTTGTGACCGGTGCATTGCAGCATAACATATCCGTGATCAGGGCGTGGACGGTGTGCTGGGGGGCGCAAGTGAGCGACCTCAGGACCCCGTGGCGGGCGCCTTCTAGACAACCGGCGTTCGAAAACCTTGGCCATTTCGCGGCGTGACGCACTGACGGGTTTGGCGGTGGGCATGGTTGCGCCCGGGATGGCGCGCGCCGCCACGTCAGCCAGCCTGGCCTTCCATCCGGATCAGATTCAGACCCTCGCCGAGTCCCTGTCGCGTGCGCCCTATGCCGCTGCGACGCCGGCCTCCTCGGGCAATCTCGACTATGACGCCTATCGCCGGATCGCCTTCCGCCGCGAGCGCGCGTTATGGGCCGACGCCGGCCTGGCCTTCCGCGGCGAATACTTCCCCTGCGCCTACATCTATCCCGCGCCGGTCAGCCTCTATGAGGTCGCGGACGGTCAGGCGACCCCGATCGCCTTCGACGTCCAGGCGTTCGACGCCCCGTCTGACCTCGCCCCGGCCCTGGCCGCCGTGGCCGGCTATTCGGGCTTCCGCCTGCAGAATCCGATCAATGATCCGCACAAGTTCGACGAGATCGCGGTGTTCCAGGGCGCCAGCTATTTCCGCAGCCTGGGCCGCGACCAGGGCTATGGTCTGTCGGCGCGCGGCGTGGCCGTCGGCTGCGGGAACCGCGACGAGGAATTCCCCGGGTTCCGCGCCTTCTGGATCGAGCGGCCGGCCGCCCATTCCGGCTTCGCCGTGGTCCACGCCCTGCTGGACGGCCCCAGCCTGACGGGCGCCTACCGGTTCGTGATCACGCCGGGCGACGCCACCGTCTTCGATGTCGAGGCGACCCTCTATCCGCGCCGGACCATCACCGAGGGCGGCCTGGGCGCCCAGTCGAGCATGTTCCTGTTCGGCGCCGCCGACCGCGCCGGGGTCGATGACCCGCGCGAGGCGGTGCACGATTCCGACGGGCTGGAGATTCTCACCGGCGAAGGCCGGCGCATCTGGCGGCCCCTGACCAATCCGCGCCAATTGCAGATCTCGACCTTCGAGGATGTGGCGCCCCGGGGCTTCGGCCTGGTCCAGCGGGCCCGCGACTTCGGCGACTATTCCGACAACCGCGACCATTATGAGCGCCGCCCCAGCCTGTGGGTCGAGCCGCTCGGCGACTGGGGTCGCGGCGCCGTGCACCTGGTGGAAATCCCCACCGCCCTCGACACCACCGACAATATCGCCGCCTTCTGGCGTCCGGCAGAGGCCTGGAGCGCGGGGCGTCCGGTCCAGGTGCGCTATCGTCTGCACTGGGGATGGTCGCCGCCGGTCGAGACGGGCCTGGCGCGCGCAGGCCGCACCGCCACCGGCTCCGGCGGACGGCTGTTCACCATCGACTTCACCGACCTGCCCACCCAGGCCGGCGGCCTGGCCGCTGCGGCCCAGACCTCGGCGGGCCAGTTGTCTCCCGTGACCCTGGACGCCCTGCCCAAGGCCGGCGCCGTTCGGGCGAGCTTCCAATTCACCCCGCCGCCCTCGGGTCCGGCGGAGCTTCAACTGCGTCTCACCGGCGACGTTGGCGATCTTTCAGAAACATGGCGGTTTCGATGGACGGCATGAGCAACCTCGCGGCGAAGGCCGACGCCTATTCCGTCCCTCGGGACGAGGCGCGTCGCTGGATGCCCGCCCAGGCCGGCCTCGACATGCCGCGCCAGTCCTTCGCCGACCCCGGCGCCGAGACCACGCCTTCGACCTCGCCGGACAATATCGTCCTGCGCCGGACCATCTTCTTCACCGCCGCCCTGATGCTGTCGGGCCTGGCCTTCATGACGCCCGCCCGGCTCTATTCGGAAGACGGCTTCACGGGGCTTGAAGTGCTGGCGCTCAGCCTGTTCGCCGCCCTGATCTTCCCGATCTCCTGCTGGTTCGTCAGCGCCATGGCCGGGATCATACTGCTGCTCACCAAGGGCGGCGCCGACGAGATGGAATTCCGCCCGGTGGCGCGCCGGCCCAAGGTGCGCACTGCGCTCCTGATGCCGCTCTACAACGAGGACGCCGAAGCCTCCTTCGCGCGCCTGGCGCGGATCGACCATTCCCTGGCCGAGCTCGACGCCTCGGGCGCCTTCGACATCTTCCTGTTGTCAGACACGACCAAGGCCCCGATCGCCGAGGACGAGTGGCAGGCGTTCCAGTCCTTCCGCCTGACCGCGCGCAGCCGCGCCTATTACCGCCGGCGCGACAAGAACACCGAGCGCAAGGCCGGCAACATCGCCGACTGGGTCCAGAACCATGGCGGCGCCTATGCCCACATGCTGATCCTGGACGCCGACTCCATGATGTCGGGCGAGACCATCCTGCACCTAGTCGACGCCATGGAGCGCAAGCCCGGCATCGGCCTGATCCAGACCACCCCGGCCATCATCCACGGCGAGACCCTCTATGCCCGCGTCCAGCAGTATGGCGTGCGCATGTACGGCCGAGTCGCTGCGGCCGGCCTGTCCTGGTGGACGGGGGCCGAGTCCAGCTACTGGGGCCACAACGCGATCATCCGCGTCCGCGCCTTCGCCGAATCCTGCGGCCTGCCGATCCTGCCGGGGGTGAAGCCCTTCGGCGGCCACATCCTCAGCCATGACGTGGTCGAGGCCTCGCTGCTGCGGCGCGCCGGCTGGGGCGTCCATGTGACCGCCGCCCTGGGCGGCAGCTTCGAGGAGACCCCGCCCTCCCTGCAGAATTTCATGAGCCGTGATCGCCGCTGGGCCCAGGGCAATCTGCAGCACCTGCAGCTGATCTTCTCGCCGGGCCTGCACTGGGTCAGCCGGGTGCAGATGGTCATGGGCTGCATGGCCTATCTCGCCTCGCCCCTCTGGTTCCTGTCCCTGCTGACCGGCCTGATCATCCAGTTCCAGACCCAGCCCAAGCTCGAGGAAATCTCGACCCTGCACGGCTGGCGGACCATCACCATCCCGCGCCATGACGACCTGGCGCTGATCTGGATGATGGCCCTGACCACCACACTGCTGTTCGGTCCCAAGCTGCTTGGCGCCTTGCTGGTCATGCTGCGTCCCGACGAGCGCCGGGCCTTTGGCGGCGGCGCCAGCATCGTCAAGGGCGCGGCGCTGGAAACCGCCATGTCGACCATCCACGCGCCGATCATGATGGTCAGCCACACCCGCATGGTGCTGGAAATCCTCTGCGGCAAGGATGCCGGCTGGACCACCCAGCAGCGCTGCGCCAGCCGCCTGACCTGGGCCGAGGCCTGCCGCGACCACCGCTGGGAGCTGCGCGCCGGGACCGTGTTCGCCGCCGCCCTGCTGGCGCGACCGGACCTGGCCCTGTTCTTCACCCCGATCGTCGCGCCGCTGCTGCTGGCGCCGGCCCTGGCCATGCTCACCTCGCGCCGCGACGCCGGCCAGGCCGTGCGCCAGGCTGGCTTCCTGCTGACCCCTGAAGAGCTCGGCGCGCCGCCGGTGACCGTTCGCCGCCATCGCCCCCTGCGCCAGCGCTTCATCCCGATCACGGTGAGCTTCTCAGGCCCTCACGACGACGACCTGATCAGCCTGCCGGCCCCGGCCCACGCGCCGGAACTGGCGGTCATCGCCTCGCGGGACCTGGCGGAGACCGGCGTCCGCGCCGCAGCGAGCGCCCACGCGGGGGCCTGATGCCGATCCTGGGGCGTGAAACACCACTCCAGGGCGCGCCCGACTTGCTCAAGATCAATGCTTTGGCCCTCGAAAGCCGCCTAGGTACAAACACGTAGGGGAACAACCCGGATACCGCCTGGGCGCCCTGCGCCTTAGCCATACCTCCATAGCCAAGGAGGTCCCGGCCATGTCCCTGTCCTACGCGATCGAAGCCCGCTCCCGTTACAATGCTCCCGGCCGCCCGACCGCCAGCGTCACCGGTTCCGACGCCGTCGATCTGCTCGACCGGATGGGCGTGCGCATGGCCTTCGCCAAGGACGAGGAAGTCTATGGCCAGGACGAGGACGCCGACCTGATCTATCGCGTGGTCTCCGGCGCCATCCGCACCTCGCGGGTGATGAGCGACGGCCGCCGCCAGATCGGCGACTTCTACTATCCCGGCGACCTGTTCGGCCTGGAGGCCGGCCCGGAGCATCGCTTCTCCGCCGAGGCGCTCTGCGACGGCGTGATCCTGGTTCTCAAGCGCTCCGCCCTGAAGGCGGCCGGCGCGGCTCCGGAACTCGATCGCCTGATCTTCACCGCCACCCTGCGCGAGCTGCAGCGCACCCAGGAACACCTGCTGCTGCTGGGCCGCAAGACCGCCTGCGAGAAGGTCGCCAGCTTCCTGGCCGAGCTCGCCGAGCGCCGTGGCAGCGACATGGTCGACATGCCCATGTGCCGCCAGGACATGGCCGACTATCTGGGCCTGACCATCGAGACGGTGTCGCGCATGCTCTCCCAGCTGCAGGGCTCCTCGATCGTCGAATTCTCCGGCTGCCGCCAGTTCCGCATTCGCAATCACGACGCCCTGGCCCGCCTGGCCGACTGATTTCTGTTTCGCTCAGGAGGCCCGGTCATGACCTATGCTTCGCTTCTGGTCCACGTTCAGCCCGGGGTCGATGAGGCCCCCCGCCTCGAGACCGCCGCCGCCCTGGCCCGCGACCTGGGCGCCCAGCTGTTCGGTCTGTCCGCCGAGGCGCCGCCCGCCCTGGGGGTCAGCGACCCCACGGGCATGCTCCAGGCCGAGTGGATGGGGGTGATGCAGCAGGAGCTCGACCGCCGGCTCACCGCCGCCCAGGCCCTGTTCGCCAAGGCCGCAGAGGACCTGCCCGGCGCCTGGCGGGGCGTCCTCGACCTGCCCACCCGGGCCATGGCCGGCGCCGCCCGGGGCTGCGACCTGATCGTCACCGGCGGCGCGCCGCTGGACAATGTCGACCTCTATTCCGCCGTCGACAACGGCGAGCTGGTGATCCGCGCCGGTCGGCCGGTGCTGGTCGCCCCGCCATCTGGCGGACGCCTGTCCGGCCGCCGGATCGTGCTGGCCTGGAAGGACACCCGCGAGGCCCGCCGCGCGCTCACCGATTCCCTGCCCCTGCTGAAGCGGGCCGAGGAGGTGGTGGTCTATGAGATCTGCGGCGCCGACGCCGCCGAGGGCGCGGCCTTCCGCACCGAGGAGGTGGTCGCCCAGCTGGGTCGCCACGGGGTCACCGCCCGCGCCAAGGTCCGGGCCAATGACGACGATCGGGTCTGCGACGAGCTCAATATCGAAGCCCAGGCGATCGACGCCGACCTGATCGTCGCCGGGGCCTATGGCCACAACCGCTTCAACGAATGGGCGATGGGCGGGGTGACCCGCGCCCTGTTGCGCCGTCCCGAGCGTTTCGTCCTGCTGAGCCACTAGGCCCTGGCGGGCGCCGCTTGCCACGGCGCCGCCGCCCGCCTACCGGATGGTTCCATGTTCGAGGGCACGCGCAGCAAGTCAACCGACGCCGGCCTGGCCCGCACCCTGCGCCGCCTGCCGCCCTATGTGCTGGCGACAGCGGCCACGGTCCTGTTCCTCGGCCTGAGACTGATCCTGGAGCCGGTCTTCCATGACCGGCCGGCCTTCCTGCTGTTCGTTCCGGCCGTCCTGGCCTCGGCCCTGGTGGGCGGCGCGGGCCCGGCCCTGCTGGCCACCCTGCTCAGCCTGCTGGGCGCCCTGGCGTTCAGCGGCGCGGACCTGGTGCGCGACCCCGTCAACATGATCGACGCCGGCTTCTTCCTGGTCCTGGGCCCGGCCATCGCCTATGGCGGCTGGCGCACCCAGGCCGCCGCCCGGGCCCGGGCCGAGGGCCTGCGGAATCTGGAGGAGCGCGAGGCCCACCTCCAGTCCATCCTCGACACCGTGCCCGACGGCATGATCGTCATCGACGAGCATGGGCGGATGTTCTCCTTCAGCGCCGCCGCCGAGCGCCTGTTCGGCTGGCAGGCCGAGGAGGTGGTCGGCCGCAACGTCTCGATGCTGATGCCCAACCCCTATCGCAACGCCCATGACGGCTTCCTCGGCCGCTATCTGGCCACCGGCGAGCGGCGGATCATCGGCATCGGCCGGGTGGTGGTGGGCGAGCGCAAGGATGGCTCGACCTTCCCCATGGAGCTGGCGGTGGGCGAGATGCGCTCCGGTGCGCACCGCTATTTCACCGGCTTCGTCCGCGACCTCTCCGAGCGCCAGGCCACCGAGCGCCGGCTGCAGGACATGCAGTCCGAGCTGGTCCACGTCTCGCGCCTGACCTCCATGGGCGAGATGGCCTCGGCCCTGGCCCATGAGCTGAACCAGCCGCTCTCGGCTATCGCCAACTATATGAAGGGCTCGGTGCGGCTACTGGAGGCGCCCGAGCCGGACAGGGCCAAGATCAGGGGCGCCCTGATCAGCGCCAGCGACCAGGCCCTGCGGGCCGGAGAGATCATCCGCCGCCTGCGCGACTTCGTCTCCAAGGGCGAGGCCGAGCGTCGGATCGAGAACCTGCAAAAGCTGATCGAGGAGGCCGGAGCCCTGGCCATGGTCGGGGCCAAGGAGTTCGGCGTCCGCCTGACTTTCCAGCTCGACCCCGAGCTCGGCGATGTCCTGGCCGACAAGGTGCAGATTCAGCAGGTGGTGCTGAACCTGATGCGCAATTCGATCGACGCCATGCTGGACAGCCCGACGCGCACCCTGGTGATCGCCACCCGCGCCCTGCCCGACGACATGGCCGAGGTGTCGGTGGCCGACAGCGGCCCGGGCATCAGCCCCGAGGTGGCCGACAAGCTGTTCCAACCCTTCATTACCACCAAGAGCACGGGCATGGGGGTCGGGCTGTCGATCTGCCGGACCATCGTCGAGGCCCATGGCGGCCGGATCTGGGTCGAACCCAACCCTGGCGGCGGCGCCCTGTTCCGTTTTACCCTGCGCGCCGTGCCCAAGGAGGAACCGGCCGGCGATGAATGACGTGGTGCATGTCATTGATGACGATGAGGCGATGCGCGATTCGCTGAGCTTCCTGCTCGAGGCGTCGGGCCTCGCGGTCCGCACCTATGCATCGGCGGCGGAATTCCTGGCCATCGCCGCCGAGGCGGAGCCCGGTTGCGTGGTGACCGACATCCGCATGCCCGAGATGAACGGCCTGGAACTGGTCGCCGAGCTCAAGGCCCGGGGCGTGACCTTGCCGATCATCGTCATCACCGGCCATGGCGACGTGCCCCTGGCCGTCGAGGCCATGAAGGCCGGGGTCTGCGATTTCCTGGAAAAGCCGTTCAGCGACGACACTCTGCTGGCCACCCTGCGCCGCGCCCTGGACGGCATGGTCGCCAGCCAGAGGCAGGATTCAGAGGCACGCCGGATCGGCGAGATCCTCGACCAGCTGTCACCGCGCGAGAAGGACGTCCTGCGCGGCGTGGTGGCCGGCAAGCCCAACAAGGTGATCGCCTTCGACCTGGGAATCAGCCCCCGCACCGTCGAGGTCTATCGGGCCAATGTCATGACCAAGACCCGGGCCAACGCCGTCTCCGACCTGGTCCGCATGGCCATGGTCGCCGGGCTCTGATCTCACACCGTCGTTCGGCGAATTGCGCTGAATCAAGGCCGCCCCACACCCGGACCCCCAGGGTGACGGCGAATGTCCGCACGCCTCGCTTCCCCTTCGCTGTCCGCCGCGCCTCAGCGTCCGCAGGTGGTGCTGGTTGACGACGACGTGGCCCTGCGCATGGCGCTGGAGTTCTCCCTGGACCTGGAGGGATTCGACGTGACGGCGCTGGACAGCGGCGAGGCCCTGCTGCGGATCGCCAGCCTGCCCCTCACCGGGGCCTGCCTGGTCCTGGACCAGAACCTGCCCGGGATGACCGGGGTGGAGACCCTGCGCCAGCTGCGCGCCCGGGGCGTGACCCTGCCCGCCCTGCTGATCACCAGCCATCCTCCGGCCGGCGTGCGCGAGGCCGCCCAGGCCAGCGGCGCGAGGATCGTGGAAAAGCCCCTGCTGGGCGACGCCCTCACGGCCCACATCGTCCAGGCGATCGGCGGCTGACCAGGCGGAAATCCCGGGGCGATCAGATGGCCTTGGAATGCCGCCCGGCCTCCGGCGCGAAATAGGCGTCGAACACCGCGCAGACCGAGCGGACCAGCAGCCGGCCCAGGTCCGTCACCTGCACCACCGCCCCCTCCAGCCGGACCAGGTCGTCGGCCGCGAAGTCCTTCAGTCGGGCCCGTTCGCCGGCCAAGTCATCCAGTGACCGGCCCTGGCGGGCGCAGACCGCAGCGAGGTCGACCCGCAGATCGCACATCAGTCGCGCGATGATCTCGCCCCGGAACCGGTCGTCAGGGGTCACCGCCACGCCCCGGACGGTGGGAAGCTCGCCCTTGGCCACCGCGGCGCGCCAGCCGAGCTCCTGGGCGGTGTTCTGCACATAGCCCTGGGGCAGGACGCCAATGGCCGAGGCCCCGAAGCCCAGCAGGGCGCCGGCGTCGTCGGTGGTGTAGCCCTGGAAATTGCGGTTCAGCCGGCCCGCCTTCAGGGCCACGGCCAGCTCGTCATCCGGCAGGGCGAAATGGTCCAGGCCGATGCGGACATAGCCCTGGGCGATCAGATGGTCAGCGGCGGCCTCGCTCTGGTCCAGACGATCGACGGGGCCCGGCAGGGCGGCTTCGTCGATCAGCTGCTGGTGGGCCTTCATCCACGGCACATGGGCGTAGCCGAACAGAGCCAGGCGCTCGGGGCGCAGGCCGGCCACCCGCTCCACGGTCTCCAGCATGTTGGTCGTGGTCTGGTGCGGCAGGCCGTACATCAGGTCGATATTGACCGAGCCCACGCCCGCGTCGCGCAGCCAGCCGACACACTGGGCCACTTCCTCGAAGCTCTCGCGCCGGTTCACCGCCGCCTGCACCTTGGGCGACAGGCTCTGCACCCCCAGGCTGGCGCGGTTCAGGCCATGGCCGGCGGCGGCCTTCACCCAGGCCTGCGTCAGGGAGGCGGGGTCCAACTCGGCGGCGATCTCGGCGCCCGGATCGAAATCGAAGGCCTCGCGCAGGGCGGCGAACAGCAGGTCCATGTCGGCCGGCGACATCATGTTGGGCGTGCCGCCGCCCAGGTGCAGGGCCTTGGCGCGCAGCCGTCCCGGCAGGGACGGCGTCACCAGCCCGATCTCCCGGGCCAGCAGGGCGACATATTCGCTCACCGGCTCGTGGCGGTTCACCGCCCGGGTGCTGCAGCCGCAGAACCAGCACAGCCGCGAACAGAAGGGGATGTGGGCGTAGAGCGAGACCGCCTCGGCCGGATCCAGGGCCGCGAGCCACCGGCGATAGGCGCCCGCGTCGACCTCAGGCTTGAACTGCACGGCGGTGGGATAGCTCGTATAGCGCGGCGCGCGGCCGTCATACTTGTCGACCAGGGCCATCAGGTCAGGGCGGCTGACCTCGAGCGGATGCGCGGCGTACACGGGTGTCCTCCATCAATGCTGACGGGACCATGTCGCCAAGGCCGGAACGGCGCGGTGATTCAGATCAAACTACAGCGGGCCGTCGTCCGGGCCGACATTGAGGATCCGGTTGGCGTCGCCGGTGGGGTCCTCGTACTGGCCGCTGCGCAGGGTCCACCAGAAGGCGCCCAGGCCGAGCAGGGCGATGAAGATCGAGATCGGCGCCAGCATCAGGAAGATGGTCATGTCTTGCCTGCTCCCACCCGCATGCGCAGGGCGTTGAGGGTCACCACGAGGGATGAGCCCGACATGGCGAGCGCGGCCACGAAGGGATTGATCAGGCCCAGCATGGCGGCCGGGGCGGCGATCAGATTGTAGAGGGCGGCGAAGGCGAAATTCTCCAGGGCGCGGGCCCGCGCCTGGCGGGCGGTGTCGAAGGCTGCGACCACCGATCCCAGCCCCTCGCCCGAGAACACCAGGTCGGCGGCGTTCTGGGTGGCGCTGAGCGCCGAACCCGGGGCCATGGCGGCGTGGGCCTTGGCCAGGGCGGCGGCGTCGTTCAGCCCATCCCCGACCATCAGCACCTTGCGGCCCTGGGCGGTCAGGCGGGCGATCGCCTCGGCCTTGTCGGTGGGCGACAACCCGGCCCGCCACTGGCTGATCCCCACAGCCTCGGCGGCGCGCGCCACGGGACCGGAAAGATCGCCGGACAGGATCTCGACCGTCAGGCCCCGGCGCGTGAGCTCGGCCACCGTCCGGGCGGCATCGACGCGCAGATTGTCGGAGAACCTGAAGCGGACCTTGGTCTCACCCACGACGCCGAACCACAGCTCGGTCTCACCGGCGTCCTCGCCGGCCACCCCGACGAAGCTGGCGCGACCCAGGCGGGCGCGACGACCGCCGATCCAGCCCTCGACGCCCTGGCCGGCGGTCTCGGAGACATCCTCGGCCATCGGGCCGGGACCGGCCTCGGCGGCCAGGGCCCGGGCCAGGGGATGGGCGGAGGCGCGCGCCAGGGGCGCGGCCTGGGCCAGCAGGGCCGGCGTGGCGCCGATCAGCCGGGGACGGCCCTCGGTCAGGACCCCGGTCTTGTCGAACACCACATGGTCGACCTCGGCCAGGCGCTCCAGGGCCGCGCCGGACTTCACCAGCACGCCCCGCCGGAACAGGCCGCCCGAGGCATTGATCTGCACGGCCGGCACGGCCAGGCCCAGGGCGCAGGGGCAGGTGATGATCAGCACGGCGACGGCCCGCAACAGGGCCTCGCGCGGGCCCAGCCCCAGGGTCCAGCCTGCGACAAAGGTCAACGCCGCAGCGGTATGGACCACCGGCACATATACGGCGGCGGCCTTGTCGGCGAGCCGCACATAGAGCGAGCGCGACTGGGCGCCGGCCTCCACCAGCCGGGCGATGGCGGCCACGGCGGAGTCTTCCGGGCGCACGGCGGCCCGCAGGGTCAGAGCCCCGGAGAGGTTCAGGGCCCCGGCCTGGACCGCGCTGCCGGCGGCGACCGGCACAGGCCGGGTCTCGCCGGTCAGCATGGCGTTGTCCAGTTCGCCCGCCCCGCCCTCGACCACGGCGTCGACCGGAATGCGTTCGCCCGGGCGCACGACCAGCAGGTCGCCGATCGCGATCTCCGACAACGGCTTGCGGTGTTCGCGCCCCAGATCGTCGAGGGTGATGGCGTAGGGCGCCTGGAGCGCCAGCAGGTCGGCGGCGGCGCTCCGCGCCCTGGCCCGCAGCTGGTGATCCAGCCAGCGGCCGATCAGCAGCAGGAAGATCAGCGACACGGCGGCGTCGAAATAGGCGTCGCGACCGTGGAGGATCGTTTCGACGAAGCTGATGAACAGGGTCAGCAACACGCCGATCGAGATCGGCACGTCCATATTGGCCCGGCCCACGCGGAGGGAGCGCCAGGCCGACTGGAAGAACGGCATGCCGGCATAGAGCACGCAGGGGGTGGCGATCAGACCGCTCCACCACTGCATCATCACCCGTGTGGCCGGCCCGAGCTCCTGGCCGAACAGCCCGGCCCACAGCGGCACCGAGAACATCATGGCGTTGCCGGCCCCGAAGGCGGCGACGCCGAGCGACAGGGCCAGGCGGCGACCCTCGCGGTCATGGGCCTCTGCGGCCTCGGTCGGATCGAAGGGCGCGGCCTTGTAGCCCAGCCCCTCGACAGCCCGAAGCACGGCGCCGGCGTCGGCGGCCACGCCGGGCCGGAAGCGGACCGCCAGCTTGCCGGTGGTCAGGTTCAGCCGGGCGGCCTCGACCCCGGCCAGGGCCGCGACGCCGGTCTCGATCTTGGCCATGCAGGCCGCGCAATGGGCGCCGGCCACCAGCAGGTCGAAGTCCTGCGCCCCGCCGGCCCGGGGCTTCAGATAGGCGCTGAGGTCCGGGCCGGCCACGGGATCATAGGTCAGGGCCATGTGACCCGCCGCTCGGCCACGAACAGATGGCCCGCGCCGTCATGGGCGTAGACGGTGACATCCCACGCGCCGGACACCGGCCGCATGTCGGCCTGGTAGTAGCCGGGCCCGATGGCCTTGAACTTCGGGGTCAGCCGGCCGGTCTCGGTGGCCGGACGCTCCAGCTTGCCGGTGAGGGTCAGGCCGTTCAGCGGCTTGCCGTCACGATCCCGGAATTCGACCTCCAGGGCCCGGCTCTGTTCCGGCGCGATCCCGACCTTCCAGCCCAGCTTCTCCTGGGCCGCCAGCTGGGCCAGGGTCTTGTTATAGGCGACGCCATCCTCATAGGGGGTCACCGAGACCTCTCCCGGGAAGGTCTTATAGGCATAGACCGCCATGCCGACATCGACGGCGATGACCACGCTGAAGAAGGCCACCACGATGGCCAGCACATGCCAGCCGGTCAGGCGGAAGCCGGGGCGGGGATCAATCACGTGGGTCATGGTTCGCGGCTCCAGAGAGGAAGGTGGACTTGGCCTGCACCGTCAGGTCGCCCGAGGTCAGGGTGAAGATCGCCGGCAGATTGTCTTCATTTTCGTCGTCGGCCCGGCCGGTGACGAAGACCCGCACGGCGCGGGTCTCATTGGGCTCGACCGTGACGAAGAGGTCGCCCTGGGTCGCGGCCTCGCCTGGGGTCTTGAGCTGGGCGTGGGGCACGCCGGAGACATGCACATCGAAGGTCCGGGTCTCGAACCCGCGGTTGGAGATCTTCAGGGTGTAGCCGTCGCGGATCGCGCCATCGTGCAGGCGCACGAAGGTCGGGTTGCGGTCGCGCAGCACATGCAGGTCGATGACCTTGCGCTGGGCGAAGCCCCAGATCATCACGCCGCTGACGATGGCCAGGGCCACACCGTAATAGATCGTGCGGCTGCGCACCGGTTTGTAGACCGCCTTCTCGCCCTGCATGCGGGCGGCGACGGCGTAGTCTGTGTCATAGGCGATCAGACCCTTGGGGCGGTCGATCCGGATCATGATCTCGTCGCAGGCGTCGATGCACAGACCGCAATTGATGCATTCCAGCTGCGATCCATCGCGGATGTCGATGCCCATGGGACAGGCGACCACGCAGGCGTTGCAGTCGATGCAGTCGCCACGGCCGGTCCAGTCCTGGCCCTTCTTGTGCGGGCCGCGCGGCTCACCCCGGTCCTTGCGATAGGTGACCTGCAGGGAATTGAAGTCGAGCATGGCGCCCTGGATCCGGGGCCAGGGGCACATATAGGTGCAGACCTGTTCACGCATCCAGCCGGCGAAGACATAGGTCGTGCCGGTCAGCACCGCGCAGGAGACGTAGGCCGTCATCTCCGCCTTCCCGACCCAGAAGGTGCGGATCAGGGTCGGAGCGTCGTGGAAATAGAAGATCCAGGCGCCGCCGGTGCCGAAGGCTATGCCCAGCCAGACCGCATGCTTGCCGATCTTCCGCCAGGCCTTGTTGAAGGACCAGGGTTGGGCGTCGAGCTTCATCCGCGCGTTGCGGTCGCCTTCGAAGGCCCGCTCGACATAGATATAGAGGTCGGTCCAGACCGTCTGGGGGCAGGTGTAGCCGCACCACAGCCGACCGAACAGGGCGGTGACCAGGAACAGGGCGAGCGCCGCCATGACCAGGAGACCGGTGAGGAAATAGACCTCCTGCGGCCAAAGCTGGATGAAGAAGAAATAGAACCGCCGGCCGGTGAAATCGACCAGCACCGCCTGGTCGGGCAGGCCGCCCGGCCGGTCCCAGCGGATCCAGGGGGTCACGTAGTAGATCCCCAGCGTCAGGATCAGCAGGGCCCACTTGATGTTGCGCCAGGTCCCGCGCACCAGCTTCGGATAGATCGGCGCGCGGGGTTGATAGAGACCTCCGCCCGGAGTGGCCTTCTTGCGGGCCCGGGCGGCGGCTGAAACCGGACCTGAACCTTCCGGTTCAGGCGTCCTTGTCCGGTCGATGACGGTCGTCATGGCGCACTACTGACCCGCCGCATTGGCGTGGATATAGACCGCCAGCGCCTTGATGGTTTCAGGATCGAAGCGCTTTTCCCAGGTCGGCATCACCCCGCCGCGACCGTTCCAGATCTGACCATGGATGTCGGCGCGGGCCGAGCCATAGAGCCAGTCGGCGTCGGTCAGGTTGGGGGCGCCCTTGGTCTGGTCGCCCTTGCCCTCCGGCCCGTGACAGATGGCGCAATTGGCCTGGAAGACCGGGGCGGCGCGGCCCACGGCGCCGGCGTTGGCCGGGCGATGCGACAGGGCCACCACATATTCCGTCAGGTCGTTGATCTGCTCCGCGGGCAGCAGCTGGTCGCGACCAAAGGCCGGCATCTGCGAGGCCCGCGCCTGCGGATTGTCGGAGCGAATCCCCACCTGAATGGTGTGCTGGATGTCCTCCGGCGTGCCGCCCCACAGCCAGACGTCGTCGCGCAGGTTGGGATAGCCCTTGCCGCCGGTCCCGCCCGCGCCATGGCAGGTGGCGCAGTTGTCGCCGAAGATCGACTGGCCGACGGCGAGCGCATAGGCCTGCAGCTTGGGATCGGCCTCGATCTGTTCGAGGCTCAGGTTCTTCAACCGGGCGCCCTCGGCGCTGCGTTGGGTCTTCAGCGCGTCGAGGTCGCGGACGACCTGGGCCCGGTCGGACATGTGCAACAGGCCGTGGGTGTAGCCGTGCAGCCCCGGCCAGGCCGGCATCAGCACCCAGTAGACGATGGCCACCGCGATGCAGAGATACCAGGTCCACAGCCACCAGCGCGGCAGGGGGTTGTCGAGTTCGCGGATGCCATCCCACTCGTGGCCGGTGGTTTCGACGCCCGAGACGTCGTCGGTTTCACGCGGGGACATCATCGTCCTCCTGTTCGAGCGGAACTCGGGCGAGGCGATTGAACGCCTCGCGATTGCGGGGCCAAAGGGCGTAGACGAGGCAGCCCAGGAACAGGACGGCGAAGTAGACGCTGCCCCCCTGCTGGGCGGCGCGCGCCACGGTCTCGTAGGTGAGCGCGCTCATCTCAGGTTCTCCGGCGCGTCGGCCTTGTAGGTCTTGAAGTCGACCAGGGTCCCGAGCATCTGGAGATAGGCGATCAGGGCGTCCATCTCGCTGATCTTGTCCGGGTTTCCGTCGAAGTCGCGCTGGGCGACCTTGTCCCCGTAGCGCTTCTTCAGAGCCGTGCCGCCGGCGTCGAAGGGATCGGCCTGGGCCTCCAGATCGACCTTGGCGTGATCGATCTCGGCCTGGGTATAGGGCACGCCCACCTTGGTCATGGCGGCGACCTTGGCCTGGATGTCGCTGTAATCGAGGTCCTTCTTGGCCAGGAAGGCATAGGGCGGCATCACCGATTCCGGCACCACCGAGCGCGGATCGATCAGGTGGTCCCTATGCCAGCCGTCGGAATACTTGCCCCCGACCCGGGCGAGATCCGGCCCTGTGCGCTTCGACCCCCACTGGAAGGGGTGGTCGTACATGCTCTCGGCGGCCAGGCTGTAGTGACCATAGCGCTCCACCTCGTCGCGCAGGGGACGGATCATCTGCGAGTGGCAGAGGTAGCAGCCCTCGCGGATGTAGATGTCCCGGCCGGCCAGCTCCAGCGGCGTATAGGGCCGCATGCCGTCGACCTTCTCGATGGTGCTCTCCAGGTAGAAGAGCGGGGTGATCTCGACCAGGCCGCCGATGGCGACCACGACCAGGATGCCGATGACCAGCAGCAGGGAATGCCGCTCGAACTTGGCGTGATGCTTCCACATGATGGATTTCCCTCAGCTCGCGACGGCCAGGGCGGGGAGGGCCGCGGCGGAGTCCTGGGTCGAGGAGCTCGGCATGCGGATCGTGCGCCACAGGTTGTAGGACATGATCAGGGCGCCGGAGAGGTACATCAGCCCGCCGATGGCGCGGACAATGTTCTCCACGTGCTTGGCCGAGACGGTCTCGACGAAGCTGTTGGCCAGGAAGCCCTGCGGCGTGTACTCGCGCCACATCAGGCCCTCCATGATGCCGGAGACCCACATGGCGGTGATGTAGAGCAGGATGCCCGTGGTCGCGATCCAGAAGTGCCACTCGACCAGGCGATCGGACCAGAGCCGGTCCTTCTTCCACAGCCACGGAACCATGCAGTAGACCGCGCCGAAGGTGATGAAGCCGACCCAGCCCAGCGCACCGGAGTGCACATGGCCGATGGTCCAGTCGGTATAGTGGCTGAGCGCGTTGACCTCGCGGATCGACATCATCGGACCCTCGAAGGTCGACATGCCGTAGAAGGCGATCGAGACCACCAGCATCCGCATGACCGGGTCGGTCCTGAGCTTGTCCCAGGCGCCCGACAGCGTCATCAGGCCGTTGATCATCCCGCCCCAGCTGGGCATCCACAGCATGATCGAGAAGGTGGCCCCCAGCGTCTGGGTCCACATCGGCAGGGCCGTGTAGTGCAGGTGGTGGGGGCCAGCCCAGATGTAGATGAAGATCAGGGCCCAGAAGTGGACGATGGACAGGCGGTACGAATAGATCGGCCGCTCAGCCCGCTTGGGCACGAAATAGTACATGATCGCCAGGAAGCCGGCGGTCAGGAAGAAGCCCACGGCGTTGTGCCCGTACCACCACTGGGTCAGGGCGTTCTGCACCCCGCCAAAGGCGGAGTAGCTGCGATGGTTCAGCCAACCGACCGGCATGGCCAGGTTGTTGACGATGTGCAGCAGGGCGATGGTGACGATGAAGGCCAGGTAGAACCAGTTGGCCACATAGATGTGGGGCTCCTTGCGCCGCCACAGCGTGCCCAGGAAGACCAGCAGATAGACGACCCAGACGATGGTCAGCCACAGGTCGGTGACCCACTCCGGCTCGGCGTATTCCTGGCCCTGGGTGACGCCCAGCAGATAGCCGGTGGCGGCCAGGACGATGAACAGGTTGTAGCCCCAGAACACGAACCAGCTGGCCAGCCCCCCGGCCAGCCGGGCCCGGCAGGTGCGCTGGACCACGTAGAACGAGGTGGCGATCAGGGCGTTGCCGCCAAAGGCGAAGATCACGCCCGACGTATGTAGCGGCCGCAGGCGTCCGAAGTTCAGGAAGCCGTAGTCCGGAAAATAGAAGATCCTCGGCCAGGACAGCTGGCAGGCGATGACCACCCCGACCAGCATGCCAACCACCCCCCAGAACATGGTGGCGATGACGCCGGCCCGGATCACGCTGTCCTGATAGGACTTCGGATCGCCGCGAAACTTGCCCGAGCTCATGCCCACGGTCATCACCCCGGCGGCCAGGGTGAAGGCGAACAGGAACACATAGCCGTGGAACCTGAACAGGGGGTCGGCCGAATAGGCCGTGGCGAGGAGGGCGCCGAACGCCCCCAAACAGCTGAAGACGAGCAGAATGACCGCGTCGAGCGGTGCTCCGTCTTCCTTGACCAAGGATTGTTGCATGGGCCCCAACGTCTTTTTCTACAGACGTTCGGCTCATGCCCCCGCGCCGGATCGCAGGCCTTGATTCAGGTCAAGGCGCGGCGCCGTGGGCCGACCCTGGCCCCTTCAGAAGGCGGGCTTGAACAGCACCTGGTCGGTATAGGTCTCCTGCACCAGGCTGAAGGCGACGCCGTCCGGCGTCGACAGCACGGCCCGATGGCGCAGGATTTCCGGCGGGATCACGAAGGTCTCGCCCAGCGCCGCCGGCGGTCGGGGCAAGGTCTCCCAATCGGCGGGCAGGGGCCGGAACAGCAGTTCGGACGACAGGGTGCGCCTGCGATAGCCGAGCGGCTTCACCACCACGCCGAACGGGGTCTGGCTGGTCTCCAGCGCCTGGTTCATGTCCGGCGTCAGCCGGCCCGGTCGGTACCAGTTGTCGGCCCGCGACAGCACCCGCTCGCCGCAGGCCAGCTCCACCCGGCGATAGCGCAGCGGCTCATCCGGCCCGACGCCCAGATCGGCGCGCTCAGCCGGCCCCGCCGGCTTGTCCAGATCGACCCGGCGGGCGACGATCTTCAGGCCGGGGGAGGTCCCGTGCGCCTCGCACCAGTGCTGCAGGGTCTGGGTGGCGCTGTCATGGCTCAGCAGTTCGGCGTTGAAGCCCTGGATCTGGGCCAGGGCCTCCAGCCGGGCGGGAAAGCTGTCAGGCCAGGACGCGCCCGCCAGGGGCGCCAGCAATGCGGCCACGGCCGCCAGGGCGGGGGAAAAGCTCATGGCCCTGATCTCGCATTCCGGCGCGCGGTCGTCGAGCATGCCGGCGGCTTTTTTGCTACGACGAGGCCATGGCCAAGACCACTCCCGCGACCCTGGCGCTCGGCAAGGCCGGCGTCGCCTTCACCCTCCACACCTATGACTATGATCCCGATGCGGCTCGGGTCGGACTGCAGGCCGCCGAGAGCCTGGGCGTTCCGCCGGAGCGGGTGTTGAAGACCCTGATGGCCGAGGTCGACGGCCAGCCGGTCTGCGCGGTGCTGGCCTCTGACCGGGAGGTGGCGATGAAGCGGCTGGCGGCGGTGTTCGGCGGCAAGAGCGCCCAGATGATGCGTCCCGCCGACGCCGAGCGGATCACCGGCTTCAAGGTCGGCGGGGTCAGCCCCTTCGGCCAGAAACGCCGCGCCCCCACCGTGGTCGACGCCGCCGCCCTCGCCCACGCCAAGGTGTTCGTCAATGCCGGCCAGCGCGGCCTGCAGGCGGAACTGTCCCCTGCCGACCTGGTCGCCGCCCTGGGCGCCAAGGTCGCGGCGATCACCTAGGGCGGGGTGGGCGCCGGCCTGGCGGCGCGCGGCTTCACCGCCCGCTCCAGGAAGATCAGGATCAGCGGGATCAGTATCCAGCAAAACTGGGCGAGCTGAAGCTGATTGAAATGCAGGGCCAGCAGGCTGCCGGCGAAGGTCAGGCCCGGCGTGGCGGCGCGCAGGCCGCGATAGGCCTGCTCCCGCCCGCTCAATCCGCCCATCAGCCGCCCCGCGCCCCGCGACGCCGTCAGCCACAGGAGCAGATTGGCCATCGAGGTGGCGATCAGCACATAGGCGTAGAACATCCAGGCCCCGGCGCCGAACCGGCCCTCGCCCAACAGGCTGGAGGCGAACGGCGTCAGGCAGACCGGCGCCAGGAAGGCGACATTGGCCCAGGCTGTGGGCCAGTCGAAATGAGCCAGACGCCGCAGGGTGCTCATATGGGCGGCCCAATAGACCGCCACCACAGCGAAACTCAGGCCGAAGGCGACGAAATGGGGAACCATGCCGGCCAGGACGGCGGAAACCGACGCGCCGTCGTGGGTCACCGGCGGCCGCAGTTCCAGCACCAGCAGGGTCAGCACGATGGCGAACACCGCATCAGAGAAGAACAGCAGCCTGTGCAGCAGCCGGTCGTCCTCGCCCGAACCTGACGCGTCCATCAGCGCTCCCCTGATCTCACCCCATACTTGGTAGCCCGCGATCCGGGACCCTGTCGACCGGCGCGCCTTGCTTTGGCCACCGGCTGGCGGCGATGTGATCGCCAGAGCCCTCGCCTTCCTGGTACGGACGGGTAGTCTGGGCCGATCGCCTGTTCGGACCAGACTTGATGCTGAGACTTCCCCTCGCCGGGGCCCTGTCGACCCTCGCGCTGTTCGTATCCACCGCCGCCCTCGGCCAGGTCCCCCAGGCCAGCGCGGCCCCACCCCCCATGGCCACGCCCGCCGCGCCGAGCGGGGTCGCCCCCGCCGTCGAGCCGCCGATCGAGGCCCCCGCCCCCGCCCAGCCCTTCGCCGCCGAGATCGCCCACTTCGCCGAATTGGACGCCACGGCCCCGCCCCAGGCCTGCGCCTTCCTGTTTGTCGGCTCCTCGACCATCCGCTTCTGGCGCAGCCTGGACCAGGACATGTCGCCCTATCCGGTGATCAACCGGGGCTTCGGCGGCTCGAAGATCGAGGACGTCGACCTCTATTTCGACAAGGTGGTCACCCCCTACAAACCCCGGGCGATCTTCTTCTACGCCGGTGAGAACGACCTGTGGTCTGGAGAGACGGTGGAAGCCGTCGTCGCAAATTTCGAGCGTTTCATGGCGCTGAAGACCGCCCAGCTCGGCGAGGCGCCGGTCTATTTCATCTCGCTGAAGCCCTCGAAGCTGCGCCTGGCCCAAATGCCCCTGCAGAGCGAGGTCAACGCCCGCATCCGGGCGCTCGCCGACACCCGCGCCGACCTGCGCTATGTCGACGTCACGCCAGCCATGCTCGATCAGGGCGCGCCGAAGGACATCTATGTCGCCGACGGCCTGCACATGAACCCCGACGGCTACGCCTTGTGGACCGGCGTGGTCCGCCCAGTGCTGGAGCATGAGGCCCAGGACGGCCGCGCCTGCGGCGAGCCCACGGTGGCGACGCGCTGAGGCCTCAGCCGCCGGCTGGAAGCTCGCCCATGGCGCTCTGCAGGTAGTTGGCCTCGCCCAGCGAGCCCATCAGCGAGATCTGGGTCTCGAGGAAGTCGATGTGCTCCTCGGTGTCCGTCAGGATCTCGCGGACGATCTGGCGCGAGACATAGTCGGCCGAGGCCTCCGAGAGTCGGATCGCCTCGATCTGGTCGGCGCGGCCGGCCACCTCGACCGCCAGGTCGGCGGCCAGGCATTCGGCGACGGTCTCGCCGATCTTCAGCTTGTGAAGGTCCTGGAGGTTGGGCAGGCCGTCAAGGAACAGGATGCGCTTGATCAGCTTGTCAGCGTGCTTCATCTCGCCGATCGATTCGTCGTAGGTGATCGCGCCAAGCCTGTTGAAGCCCCAGTTCTGGTACATCCGCGCGTGCAGGAAGTACTGGTTCACGGCCGTCAGCTCATTGGTCAGGATGGCGTTGAGCAGCCGGATGATCGCCTTGTCGCCTTGCATCGAGGCCTCCTGAAATGGTGTCGCCCAGCCTCCGGTCGGGGGCCGCGCCTGTCAAAGCAATCTTGGGGGTGATCCGGACCTATTCGGCCGCGTAGCGCAGGGCCTGGGCCTGGTCGTCGATCATCTGCTTCATCTCGCAGACGCACCTGGCGCATTGCGGCCGGGCCCCGCAGGCGCGGAAGATCTCGGCCGGCCGCTCGGCGCCGCCTTCGATCGCGGCGCGGACCTCGCGCTCGCGGATGCCATTGCAGTTACAAATGAACATGGACGACCGGGTTTCTGGAACCTGTCCTCTCTAGCAGATGCGAACGACGTTGCAACTCATTTGCAACTGAGACGGCGATCGGGCGCGACGGTTTGTCGCGACATGCGGCCTTGGCCGAACACGTTCTGCGGGTGGACAGTGCCCGCCGCGCTAAGCGTCCAGCCCCAGGCTGGAGGCGCTGGGAGCCGTGCCTGACATGGACGTCTACGCCCTGCTCCTGTCGCGGCTTCAGTTCGCCTTCACCATCGCTTTCCACATCATTTTCCCGAGTTTCACCATCGGCTTGGCCAGTTACCTGGCGGTGCTGGAAGGGCTGTGGCTGGCCAGCGGCAACCCGGTCTTCAAGACGCTCTATCTGTTCTGGCTCAAGGTGTTCGCCCTCTCCTTCGGCATGGGCGTCGTCACCGGCGTGGTGATGAGCTACGAGCTGGGAAGCAACTGGAGCGTGTTTTCGGTGCAAGTCTCACCTGTGATTGGCCCCCTGCTGGCCTTCGAGGTGCTGACGGCCTTCTTCCTGGAGGCCAGCTTCCTGGGGATCATGCTGTTCGGCTGGCGCAAGGTGGGCCGCGGCCTGCACTTCGCCGCCACCCTGCTGGTGGCGATCGGCACGCTGATCTCGGCCTTCTGGATCATCTCGGCCAACAGCTGGATGCAGTCGCCGGCCGGCTTCGCGCACACGCCGGCCGGGGGACTGATCGCCACCGACTGGATGGCGGTGATCTTCTCGCCGAGCTTCCCGGCCCGCCTGGGCCACATGACCTTGGCGGCCTATCTGACCACCGCCCTGGTGGTCGGGGCGGCCTCGGCCTGGCGGCTGTTGCATGACCCCGATGAGGCCGCCTCGGCCACGGCCCTGCGCATGGCCATCGGCATGCTGGCCATTGTCGCGCCGCTGCAACTGATCGCGGGAGACGTCTCCGGCAAGGCGGTCCGCCACCTGCAGCCGGCCAAGCTCGCCGCCATCGAGGCCTTCTGGGAGACCCGGGCCCACCAGCCTTTCCACATCCTCGCCTGGCCCGACCCCAAGGCCGAGACCAATCGCTGGGAGCTGTCGATCCCGGGGCTGGGCAGCTGGATCACCGCCGGCGACGCGGGCGCCGAGGTCACCGGTCTGAAGGCCTTCGCGCCTGAGGACCGCCCCCCCATCGCCATCGTCTTCTACGCCTTCCGGGTGATGGTCGGGCTGGGCCTGGCCATGATCGGTCTGGGCGGCTGGGGGGCGTGGCTGGCCCTGCGCGGCGGGCCGGAGCGCTCCCGCGCCTTCCTCTGGGCCACGGTGGCCATGGGCCCCACCGGCTTCGTCTCGGTGATCGCCGGCTGGATCGTGGCCGAGGTCGGCCGCCAGCCCTATGTGATCTATGGCGTCCTGCGCACCGCCGACGCCGTCTCGCCGGTCGGCGCCGGCCAGGTCTCGGCCTCGCTGATCGGCTTCCTGGCGGTCTATGCGACCATCTTCAACGTCGGCGTGCTCTACATCCTGCGGCTCATCGCCGAGGGCCCGACAGAGGCGCATGAAGAGCCGCCGCCCCTGGCCCCCGGAGCGCGGCCATGAGCCTGGACCTGCCGCTGGTCTGGGCCGGGATCATCGCCCTCGCCGTCCTGTTCTACGTCGTGCTGGACGGCTTCGACCTCGGCGTCGGCATCCTGTTCCCTTTTGCGCCCACGCCCCGGGATCGTGATGTGATGGTCGAGTCCATCGCCCCGGTCTGGGACGGCAACGAGACCTGGCTGGTGCTGGGTGGCGGCGGGCTGTTCGCGGCCTTCCCCAGGGCCTATGCCGCCATCCTGCCGGCCCTGTATCTGCCGATCATGATCATGCTGCTGGCCCTGGTGCTGCGCGGGGTGGCCTTCGAGTTCCGGGCCCGGGGCCGGGCGCGGGGCAAAGCCTTCTGGACCGCCGCCTTCGCCGGCGGCTCGCTCACCGCCACCCTGGCCCAGGGGCTGGTGCTGGGCGGCTTCATCCAGGGCCTGACCCTGAAGGACGGCGCCTTCGCCGGCGGCGCCTTTGACTGGCTGACCCCCTATTCGGTGATGGTGGCCGTGGGCCTGGCCGCCGGCTACGCCCTGCTCGGCGCGGGCTGGCTGATCTGGCGGACCGAGGGCGAACTGCACGATCTGGCCCGCCGCTGGGCGGGAACCGCCGCCGGCGCCGCAGCCATGCTGCTGGCCGGGGTCAGCGTCGCCACCCTGTTCCTGCACCCCCAGGTCGCCGCCCGCTGGGGCTTCGACGGCCATGGCTTTTCCGAATCCGCCCTGGCCCGGCTCGCGCCCATCCCCCTGCTCGGCCTGGCGGGGCTCGCCACCGTCGGACTGGGCCTGGGACGGCGCAGCCATGTGGCGCCCTTCGCCGGCGGACTGATCGTGTTCCTGTCCGGCTATCTGGGGCTGGCGGCGGGCTTCTTCCCCTATATCGCCCCCTACGCCATGACCTTCCGCGAGGCGGCCAACGAGGACAATGCGCTGGCCCTGATGCTGGGCGGGGTGGCGATCCTGCTGCCGGTGATCCTGGGCTACACGGTGTTCGTCTACTGGCTGTTCCGGGGCAAGGTGACCGCCGATGCGGGCTATCATTGAGCCGCCGCCGGAGCCGGGGACGCAGCCCGGCCCCCTGTGGAGGCGACTGGCCTGGTTCGCCGCCCTGGCCATCGCCGGGACCGCGACCGCCGCGACCCTGGCCTGGGTGATGAAGGCCCTGCTTCCGGCGACCTGACCATCAGGTTATGGAAGCGGCCATGTCGGAACCGCCCTGCCGCCTCTATCTCATCACCCCGCCCCGGATCGACGATCTGGCGGGCTTCGGCCACCTGCTCGCCCAGGCGCTCGACGCCGGCGACGTGGCCGCCCTGCAGATCCGGCTGAAGGACGCGCCCGACGACGTTCTCGCCGCCGCCATCGACGTGATCTCGCCGATCGCCCGGGCCCGCGGCGTGGCGGTGATCCTCAATGACCGGCCCGATCTCGCCGCCCGCTTCGACTGCGACGGCGTCCATATCGGCCAGAGCGACGGCACGCTCGCCCAGGCCCGCAAGCTGGTCGGGCCCGAGCGGATGGTCGGGGTCACCTGCCATGACAGCCGCCATCTCGCCATGGAGGCCAGCGAGGGCGGGGCCGACTATGTGGCCTTCGGCGCCTTCTTCCCGACCACCACCAAGGACGCCTCGACCCAGGCCGAGCCCGAGATCCTGACCATCTGGCAAGAGACCATGGAGACCCCCTGCGTGGCCATCGGCGGGATCACGGCGCAGAACGCCGCCGGCCTGGCCGCCGCGGGGGCCGACTTCATCGCCGTCTCGGCCGGGGTCTGGAACCATCCGGACGGCCCCGCCGCCGGCGTGAAAGCCCTCAACGCCGCCATCGCCGAGGGGCTGGAAATCCGGGGCTAGGACGCGTCGCCGCATCCCGGAAAGCGCCCGCGCGCCTTTCCGGGATGACAACACTTTGGTTGTAGGACCTCTCCCCAAAGCCTCGCCTTGCCTTAAGGCCTTGGCGCCACTAGGTTCCGCGCCCTCATGTCGACCCAATCAGCCCTCCTCAAAGTCATGTCCGACGCCGCCCGCAAGGCGGCCCGGGGCCTCAATCGCGACTTCGGCGAACTGGCCGAACTGCAGGTCTCCAAGAAGGGGGCGGCCGACTATGTCTCGGCCGCCGACCTCAAGGCCGAGCAGACCCTGTTCGAGGCCCTGGCCAAGGCGCGGCCCGGCTACAGCTTCCTGGGCGAGGAACGGGGCCTGATCGAGGGCACCGACAAGACCCACACCTGGATCGTCGACCCGCTCGACGGCACCACCAATTTCCTGCACGCCATTCCGCACTTCGCGATCAATATCGCCCTGCAGCGCGAGGGCGTCGTGGTCGCCGCGGTGACCTACAACCCGATCACCAACGAGCTGTACTGGGCCGAAAAGGGCAAGGGCGCCTTCGTCAATGACAAGCGCCTGCGCGTCGCCGCCCGTCGCCATCTGGACGAATCGGTGCTGGCCACCGGCATCCCGTTCCTGGGCCACGGCCAGCACGCCAAGTTCCTGAAGGAGCTGCACCAGATCAGCCAGCGGGTCGCCGGCGTTCGCCGCTTCGGCGCCGCGGCCCTGGACATGGCCTTCGTGGCCGCCGGGCGCTTCGATGGCTTCTGGGAACGCGACCTGAAGCCCTGGGACATGGCGGCCGGCCTGCTGCTGATCGCCGAAGCCGGCGGCAAGGTCACCAATGCCGACGGCGAGGACGACGTGCTGGGCTCGGGCTCGGTCCTGGCCTCGAATCTCGAACTGCACCCGCTGATCCTCGAGAAGCTGAAGCTCGCCAACTGATCGGCGGGCTTGACGAGACCGTCACACGCGGCGGCTAGATCGGGGTCATGAACCTGACCCGTCGCGCCTTCGCCGCCGCCTCTGTCGCGAGCCTCGCCATGCCCACCCATGCCGCGGCCACCCCGCCCAAGCGCCCCCTCGTCATCGCCCACCGGGGCGCGAGCGGCCTGCGCCCCGAGCACACCCGCACCGGCTATCTGCTGGCGATCGCCCAGGGCGCCGACTTCATCGAGCCCGACCTGGTGCTGACCAAGGACGGCCACATGGTGGTCCGTCATGAGAACGAGATCGGCGGCACCACCGATGTGGCCAGCCATCCCGAGTTCGCCGCCCGCAAGACCCGCAAGATGGTCGACGGCGAGGCCATCGAGGGCTGGTTCACCGAGGACTTCACCCTGGCCGAACTGAAGACCCTTCGCGCCCGCGAGCGGCTGGGCAGGCTGCGGCCGGTGAGCGCGGCCTTTGACGGGACCGACCCGATCCCGACCTTCGACGAGGTCTGGGCGATCGCCAAATCCGAGAGCCAGCGCCTGGGCCGCACCATCGGCGTCTATCCGGAGATGAAGCATCCGAGCTATTTCGCCGGTATCGGCATGCCGTTCGAGGCCCGCCTGGCCGCCTCGCTGAAGGCCAAGGGACTCGATTCCCGCAACGCCCCGGTCTTCGTCCAGTGTTTCGAAGTCGGGCCGCTGAAGACCTTCGCGACCCTCTCCAAGGCGCCGCGCATCCAGCTGGTGTCGGCCGAGGGTGGTCCCGCCGACGACCCCAAGGCCACCTATCGCGACATGACCAGCGCCACGGGCATGAAGACCCTGGCGACCTATGCCGACGGCGTCGGGCCGGATTGGAAGATGGTGGTTCCCGTGGTCGACGGGGCGCTCGCGCCGGCCTCATCCTTCGTCGCCGACGCCCATGCGGCCGGGGTGGCGGTGCACCCCTGGACGGTGCGGGCCGAGAACCAGTTCCTGCCGACCGCGCTCAGGCGCGGCGACGATCCCGCCGCCCATGGCGACGTGGCCGCCCTCTACGCCGCCCTGTTCGCGGCTGGCGTTGACGGCCTGTTCAGTGACTTCCCGGGCCTGGAGTTCGAGGCGCGGGCGCGGTTCATGGCAGGGACCTAGCGCCGCCGCCGCTGCGTCATCGCTTCCGCTTCCTGCTGCGCTGCGATAAGCCCTCACCCATTCTTTAGACGATCATTCTGGGAAGGGGATTCATGAGCATCAAGGGCAAGGCCTATATCATGGGCGCCTACGAGCATCCGCTCCGCGACGCGCCCGACACGTCCACGCCGCAGCTGCACGCCGAATGCGCCAAGGGCGCGCTCGCGGACGCCGGCCTGACCAAGGACGACATCGACGGCTATTTCTGCGCCGGCGACGCACCGGGCTTCGGCGCCCTGTCCATGGTCGACTATATGGGCCTGCGGAACGTGCGCCACACCGACTCCACCGAGACCGGCGGCTCGTCCTACATCGTCCATGTCGGCCACGCGGCCCAGGCGATCGCGGCGGGCAAGTGCAAGGTGGCCCTGATCACCCTGGCCGGCCGTCCCCGCCAGAACAAGTTCGGCTTCGGCGGCGGCGCCAAGCCCGGCCAGCTTTCGGACGGCCCACCCGAGGCCGGCTTCGAGAACATCTATGGCGGCTCGACCCACAACACCTACGGCATGTGCGCCATGCGCCACATGTACGAATATGGCACCACCTCGGAGCAGCTGGCCTGGATCAAGGTCGCGGCCAGCCATCACGCCCAGTGGAACGAACACGCCTTCCTGAAGGACGTGGTCACCGTCGAGCAGGTGGTCAATTCACGGCTGATCGCCGACCCGTTGCACCTCTTGGACTGTTGCGTGGTCACCGATGGCGGCGGCGCCCTGATCGTCACCAGCCCCGAGATCGCCAAGAGCCTGAACCGGCCGAAGGTCAAGGTGATCGGCGCCGGCGAAAGCCCCAAGGGCCCGATGGGCGGCCGCCAGCTCGACCTGACCCATTCCGCCGCCGTCTGGTCCGGTCCGCCGGCCTTCGCGGAAGCCGGCGTCACCCCGGCCGACATCAAGTACGCCTCGATCTATGACAGCTTCACCATCACCGT
>NZ_CANCLE010000011.1 GCF_947378715.1 Phenylobacterium aquaticum | reverse complement strand
GGGCCGCAGGGCGTCCGGGTGGTCGCGCTCGATGATCCGGCGCTCATCCATCTCGCCCCGGCGCTGATCGCCTGGCTGGATGCGCGAGACGCCCTAGCCGTGCTGGTGCGGCCCGACCGCTATGTGTTCGGAACCGGCGCGCCGGAGGCCCTGCTCGACGCCTATGCGGCCCAGCTGGGCCGCGCGGCCGTCACGACATCGTCGGGATGACGAAGGATGCGTCTGTGACGTCGCCCTCGGGCCATCTTGCGGTGACGGTCTTGACCTTGGTGTAGAAGCGGACGCCCTCCATGCCGTGCTGGTTGGCGTCGCCGAAGGCCGAGCGCTTCCAGCCGCCGAAAGAGTGATAGGCCACCGGCACCGGGATCGGCACATTGATGCCGACCATGCCGACATTGACCCGGGCCGCGAACTCGCGGGCGGCGCGGCCGTTGCGGGTGAAGATGGCCACGCCGTTGCCGTACTGGTGGGCGCTGGGCAGGGCCAGGGCCGCCTCGAAGCTTTCGGCCCGGACGATCTGCAGCACGGGGCCGAAGATCTCCTCCTGATAGGTCTTCATCGTGGGCTTCACCTGGTCGAACAGGCTGGGGCCGATGAAGAAGCCCTTCTCATAGCCCTGCATCGAGAAGCCCCGGCCATCGACCACCAGCTCGGCGCCCTCGTCGACCCCCAGCTGGATGTAGTCGCTGATCTTCTGGCGGTGGGCGGCGGTGACCACCGGGCCATAGTGGGCGGCCGGGTCGGTGGAGATCCCCACCTTCAGGCTGTCGATCTCGGCGATCATCCGCTCGCGCAGGGCCTCGGCGGTCTTGGCGCCCACCGGCACCACCACCGGCAGGGCCATGCAGCGCTCGCCGGCCGAGCCGAAGGCCGCGCCGGACAGGTCCTTGACCACCTGGTCGAGGTCGGCGTCAGGCAGGACGACGCCATGGTTCTTGGCCCCGCCCATGGCCTGGACCCGTTTCCCGTTCGCGGTTCCCGTCAGATAGACATAGTGGGCGATGTCCGAGGAGCCGACGAAGCTGACGGCCTTGATGTCCGGGTGCGCCAGGATCGCGTCGACCGAGACCTTGTCGCCGTGCACGACGTTCAGCACGCCCTTCAGGTCCATGCCCAGATTGGCGCCTGCCTCCATGAACAGCTCCCCCAGACGCACCGGCACGCTCGGATCACGCTCCGAGGGCTTGAGGATGAACGTATTGCCGACCGCGATCGCCACCCCGAACATCCACATCGGGATCATGCCGGGGAAGTTGAACGGAGTGATCCCCGCCGCCACGCCCAGGGGCTGGCGCATCGAATAGACATCGATGCCGGGTCCTGCGCCCTCGGTGTATTCCCCCTTCAGCGCATGCGGTATGCCGCAGGCGAACTCGATCACCTCCAGGCCCCGCTGGATGTCGCCCTTGCTATCGGCGACCACCTTGCCGTGCTCGGACGACAGCAGGTTGGCGAGCGCGTCCATGTGCAGCTCGACCAGCCGCTTGAACTCGAACATCACCCGCGCCCGGCGCTGGGGATTGGTCGCGCCCCAGGCCCCTTGCGCCCGCACCGCCGCCTGGACGGCCAGGTCCAGCTCCCCCGCCGTCGCCAGCTGAACCCTCGCCTGGATCTCACCCGTATTGGGATCGAATACGTCGCCGAAGCGACCCGAAGCACCGGCCAACGCCGCGCCGTCGATGAAATGGTGAATCTCGCGCATGGCCACTGCTAACCGCCACGACGCAGGAGAGAAATGGACAATTGTCTGTTTTAGAGCTGCGAAAATGCAGTACTGAGGGTCATGCTCGATTGGGACGATCTCAGGGTGTTCCTGGCCTGCGCCCGCACCGGCTCCTTCAAGGAAGCCGCCCGCCGCCTGGGCCTGGACCCGACCACGGTGGCGCGGCGCGTGCAGAGGCTGGAGGATGAGTTGCGAACCACCCTGGTGGTCCGCTCGACCCGTGGCATGCAGCTGACGGCCGCCGGCGCCGCCCTGAGCGAGGCCAGCCAATCGGTCGAGACCGCGGTCGAGGCGGTGGGCCGCGTCGAAGGCGGCGAAAGCGGCGTGGTTCGGCTGAGCGCCTCCGAAGGCTTCGGCGCCCATGTCCTGGCGCCTGCTGCGCCGGCCCTGATGAACCGCCACCCCGGCCTGCAGCTCGAACTCGTCGCCAATGCGGGCTTCCTGTCGGCCTCCAGCCGCGAGGTCGACATCGCCGTCACCCTCGCCCCGCCGACCTCCTCAAGGCTCTCGGTGGAACGGCTGACCGACTATGGCCTGGGCCTCTACGCCTCGCCCGCCTACCTGGACGCCGCCGGCTGTCCCGCTGGCCTGGACGACCTGCCCGCCCACCAGTTCGTCGGCTATATCGATGACCTGATCTATGCGGGCGAGCTGCGCTATCTAAGCGATGTCCACCCCGCCTTGCAGGTGCGGACCACCAGCTCGTCCATCCGGGCCCAGCTCGAACTCACGCGAGCGGGGGCCGGCCTTTGCGTGCTGCCGCATTTCATGGCCCGCAATTCCGAAGACCTCTGCGGGGTCCTGCCAGACGTCGTCAGTCTCACCCGGACCTTCTGGATCTCCGTGCACCGCGAACTCCAGGCGACCCGCAGAATCCGGCTGGTCCGCGACTGGCTCATCCGAACCGTGACCCAACAGGCGACCTTGCTGCAGCCCGCCCCACAGGGACCGCCACCGGACATGCGCTGAGCGCATGCGGCTTGGCCAGAACGGCGTTGGACGGACGCGGGGGTCCACGCCATCTCTTCAGCATGCCTCTGACCCTCTATGACACCGTTCATTCCGTCTACGCCCGCCGCGTTCGCCTGTTGGCGGCCGAGCTCGACATCCCGATCACCCGGGTGAGCCTCGACTACGGCAAGGGGGACATGAAGACCCCGGCCTATCTCGCCAAGAACCCCGGCGCGCGGGTCCCGGCCCTGGAAGACGGCGACTTCGTGGTCTGGGAATCCCTGGCGATCCTCAACTACCTGGCGTCCCTGCGGCCCGAGCGCGGCATGTCGCCCGATAACGCCAAGGCACGGGCCGTCATCGATCAGTGGGCGGCGTTCTGGCTCTGCCAGCCAGCCGCGGCGATAGGCGCCCTGGCCCAGGAGAAGATCGTCAAGCCGATGCGCGGCCAACCCAGCCACAACGAGACCATCGTCGCGGGCGCCGAGGCCATGCTGGCCCGTGACCTGCCGGTCATCGAGGGCCAGCTGGCGGGCCGGGACTATCTGCTGGGCGATCTGGGAGTCATCGACTTCCTGATGGCGCCGCAGATGGAGGCGCTGCCCCGCCTGGATATCGACTTGGCGGCCTATCCCAACATCGCCGCTTGGCTGACGCGGATCAGCGCCAAACCCTATTGGGCGACGGCCTAGGGCCTCGACGAGGCTTTCGCAATAGTGCGCGGCCCATGAGAAATCCGCGCGTTTCGGCCTCTCAGCGCGCCCGTAGGGTCTTCTCCTCCCCACGTTCAAGGATGCGAAGCATGGCGACCGTCGACCTGCCCACGGGCGAAACCATCTGGTACCGCAAGCTCGGTTCGGGGGCGCCCCTCCTGCAGATCCATGGCTCCGCCTTTGGTCACCGCAATTTCGAGAAGATGACCCCGCTCATGGAGCCGCACTTCGAGGTCATCGACTTCGACCTGCCCGGCTATGGCGAAAGCAAAGGCCTGCCGGCGCCGGATATCGCCGGGATCGCCGACCAGGTGTTCCATTTCATCCGCGCCGCCGGCTACGAGAAGGTCAGCGTCCACGGCACCTCGTTCGGGGCCATGGTCGGCCTGGCGCTCGCCGCCAAGCATCCCGAGGCTGTCGACAAGCTGATCCTCAGCTGTTTCCTGGCCCGCTACGACAACGCCGCCCGCATGATGCGCGCCACCTGGAAACGCGCGGCGCGCGAGATCGGCATGGACGCGGTCGCCGACCTCACCTCGGTGGCCGGCTTCGCCCGCAGCTTCTATGAGCGGCCGGAAGCCGAGGCGCAGTTCGCCTCCATGCGCGAGGCCTTTTGCAAGAACACCCCGGAGGCCTTCATCGCCGGGACCGAGGCGATCGAGCGCACCGACCTGACGCCCTTCGCCCCCATGGTGAAGGCCAAAACCCTGCTGGTCGCCGGCGCCGACGACAACATGACCCCGTTCAACCCCCCGGCCAGCGGCGCGGGCTTTGAGCAGATCCGCAAGATGATGCCCGACGCCCAGCTGATCATCGTGCCCGACTGCGGCCACTACCTGGTGATCGAGCAGCCCCAGGCGGCCTCTGACGCCATCGTCGCCTTCATGGCCGCGCCCTAGGTCACGATGATGCTGCGGCCGGTCGCCCTGACCAGGGCCGCAGCCCGTGGCGGTTCGGGGACCAGCATGCCGCGCTGAACCGCAGGCCGGGCGGAGAGTTCCGCGAACCAACGCTCCAGGTTCGGATAGTCGGCGAGCGTGATCTCGGTCCACTCATGCTGCGCGACCCAAGGGTAGCAGGCGATGTCGGCGATCGAGTAGTCGCCCGCGACAAAGGCCTCGCGACCCAGCTGCAGATCCAGCACCCCGTAGAGCCGGCGGGTCTCTGCCTGGTAGCGACTGATGACCGACGGAATCGTCTCGGGAAAATAGCGCAGGAAGACGTTGGCCTGACCCTGCATGGGCCCCAGGCCGCCCATCTGCCACATCAGCCACTGCAGGGTCTGAGACCGGGCCTTGGGCGCGGCCGGCAAGAGACACCCCGCCTGCTCGGCCAGATAGATCAGGATCGCGCCGGACTCGAAGATGGCGAAGTCATCGGCCGCCCGGTCGACAATGGCTGGGATGCGGCCATTGGGCGAAATCGCCAGGAACCAGGGCTGCTTCTGCTCCTGCTGGCGCAGCGCCAAGGGGTGGGTCTCATAGGCCAGGCCCAGTTCCTCCAGGGCGATGGAGACCTTGCGGCCATTGGGGGTGCTGGCGGTGTAGAGGTCGATCATGGAGGCTCGCCCCGGGTTGGCCCTGGCCGCCAGTCTGACGCCCCCGGCCGCGCCGTGGCGCCCGCCTTGGGCGCACCGGCCGCATAGCGATCACCGCGCGCGCGACGCGATCACCCTGCGCCCGGCTTGGCTAGGCTGGCCCCAGCCACGCCGCCGCAGGCGCGCGCAGGAGGACCATCCCATGCCCAACCGGATCCTCACTCCCGTCCTCGCCACGCCTGAGAGTCTGGCCGGCTATGGCTGGCTGATCGGCGAGCCCGAGGGGCCTGCCCGCGACCGCATCGACTTCTATGGGAAGGAGGTGGTGGTCCATCAGCCGGCGAGGTTTCACGGCAATGACGACCTGACCCTCAACCTCGTCACCTTCGCCCGGCGGCCCCTGGAGGTGAAGTGGATGGAGTATCACGCCAAGCACACCCAGACCTTCATCCCGCTGGGCGGGCGGCCGTTCTGGATGGTGCTGGGCAAGCCGACCCGGCTGGGCGCCGATGGCGTCATCGACGAGACCCGGGAAGCCCTTCCGGATCCGGACAATGTCCAGGCCTTCTATTTCGACGGCTCCGGCGGCTTGGTCATGGATGTGGGCGTCTGGCACGAGGTGCCCTTCCCTGCCGAAGCGGGCGCCAACTTCGTCGTCATCTGCACCAACGAGACCAACGACAACCTGGAGGCCCAGGGCGCCGACGGTGAATGCGATGGCGGCGACCTGGACAAGAAGAACATGACCAAGCGCCTGGGCTACACCTTCGAAATCCGGCCCTGACCGCTCAGTGCGCGGGAGCTGGCGTGTCGGTCGCCGGGGCCACTGGCGGAGTGGGGGCGATCGACAGGGTGACATAGCCGCAGGGGCCGCTGCGGCCGCCATGCCCGGTCTTGGACGCCTGGTCCTCGAAGACCGCCAGAACGCCCGGCGCGATCTCACGCTCCTCGCCATTGGGCAGGGTGACGAAGGATGATCCCGCCAGGCCCAGGAACATGCCGGGTCCGCCCGGACGCGCTGGCCAGGCCTGATCGGCGGGGCCTGAGACCAGGCTGACCTTGGGCGACGGCCCGAAGATGTTCTGGGCTACCAGCTTGTCGGTCTTGAAGAAGGGATGGGTCACGCCGCGCGTGACCTTGTCCTCGAAGTGGCTCTCGCCGTCGGCGCCGGTATAGACGCGAATGGTCCTGATCACCTCGACGCCCGCGGGAAACAGCGGCGGGGTCGGCGCGTCGCACCGTGCGGCCGCCTGGGCCGCCGACAGGGCCGCCAGGCTCGACGCCACGCCCAGAACCATCGCCTTCAATCGCGCCATGTCCGCCCCCACCCTTGATGGACGCAGCCTGGGCTGGGCGGCCCCGGGTCCGCCAACGGGAAAAGCGCATCGCCCCATGCGGCCTGTGCATACCGACAGCGGGAAAACGTCCGCCATCCGGTCGGCGACGGTCGGCGCATTGCCTCGGGGTCCCCGCCACCCGATGCTCGGCGGAGCCGAGGGGATCGCCGACCATGACACGCGGGGCAGAGTTGCGCGCCAACTGGCGGCTGGTGGTGGCCGGCGCCCTGGGCTTCGGCTTCGGCCTGTCAGGCCTGCCATTCTACACCTTCGGGGTCTTTGTCGAGCCGCTCAGCCACGCCTTCGGCTGGAAGATCGCTGCGATCCAGGCCGGACTGACGGTCTCCTATCTGACCACCATGCTGCTGCTGCCGACCATCGGCGGCCTGGTCGACCGGCTGGGACCACGACGGGTGGCCCTCACCTCGGTCTGCCTGTTCAGCCTGGCCTTCATGCTGCTGGCCGTTCAGACCGGCAGCCTGTGGCAGTTCTATCTGACCTGGTTCCTGATCGCGCTCAGCGGCACCGGAACCCTGGCCGTCACCTGGAGCCGGGTGACCAACGGGGCGTTCAAGTCCGCGCGCGGTCTGGCGCTTGGGCTCGCCCTGTTGGGCAGCGGCGTCATGGGCGTGGTCGGCCCGCCGGTCGCGGCCGCCCTGGTCGCCGCCCTGGGATGGCGGGCGGCCTATGCGATACTGGGCCTGTCGCCCCTGCTGATCGCCTTCCCGGTCATCCATGCGTTCCTGCGGCCGGTTCACACCGCAGGAACGGCGACAGTGGCGCAAGCCGAGGGACTGACCCTGGCCCAGGCCCTGCGCACCCCACAGCTGTGGATCATCGGGGTGTCGTTCCTGTTCATCGCTGGTGGCGTGGCCGGCCTGATCCCCAACCTGATCAAGATCCAGACCAGCGCCGGCGGCAGCCGCGCGACCGCGACCTTCGCCGCCAGCCTGGTGGGGGTGTTCGTGATCCTGGGCCGCGTGAGTTGCGGGGCCTTGATGGACCGGGTCTGGGCGCCGGTCGTGGCCGCGATCTATCTGTGCCTGCCGGCCGGGGCCTGCCTGCTGCTCACCCAACCCGGCCTCGGCCCTGGCGGCTCGGCCCTGGCGGCCGCCTGCATAGGCCTGGCGGCGGGCGCGGAAATGGACCTGCTGCCCTATCTGGTCAGCCGCTATTTCGGCCTGGGCCGGTTCGGCGCGATCCTCGGCTTCGCCAGCGCCTTTTTCTATCTCGGCGCCAGCGCCGGCGGCCTGAGCCTCGGCGCGGTCTATGACATCACCGGCAGCTACCGGCCGGCCCTGATGACCTGCGCGGTGCTGTTCCTGATCAGTGTCGGAGGCCTGTTGGCGCTGGGCCCCTATCCAAACCTGCCCCGCCTGGCGGAAGAGCCGGCGCCCGTCGACCTGTGACCGGCGCGCATAGCAGCATGAGGAAGAGTGTCTGTCGCCCGCGCGCGTCGTGACTATGCTGCGGAGACCTCGCCCAGCGATGCGAAAGGTCCCCATGCCGCACCCGAACGATCTGCTCATCGATGGTCCGATTGGCCGCCTCTCGGTTCGCACCAAGGGGCTTGAGCCGCGCCCACGACAGGTGGTGGTCCTGGTCCAGGGTTCGAACCTGACCGGCCAGTCGATGTTCGATTTCAGCTTCCCGGGTGGCGAGGACTATTCGGTGATGGACGCCCTGGTCGCCGAGGGCTTCGGGGCGATCGCCTTCGCCATTCGCGGCTATGGCCGGTCAGATCCGCCGGAGGACGGCTTCTCGGTCACCACCGAGACCGCCATGGAGGACCTGGATGCGGTCATCGCCTGGACGACGGCTCAGGGCTGGCCCAAGCCCCACGTCCTGGCCTTCTCCTGGGGCGGGCGCATCGCCGGCCGCTGGGCAGAGACCCATGGCGGCCGCATCGGCCGGCTGGTGCTCTATGATCCGGCGCGCGGCGGCGGCAATGTCATCCTGCCCGCCCCCACCGAGCCCTGGTGGACCAACACCAGGGAACATTACGCCGAAAAGCTGGAGCCGGAATTCACCTCGGCGGAGCTGCGCAACGCCCTGGGCGACCACGTGGTGGGCTACGAGTCCCGGTCGCCCAACGGCATTCGCCTGGAGAACGCAACGCCGGTGACGCCGATCAATCCGGCGAAGATCACCAATCCAACCCTGCTGATCTATGGGGTCGAGGCCGCCAAGGCGACCTACATGAAGGGCGGGCTGGAGCGCGCCGAGTTCTTCGAGCAGCTGGCCAGCGACGACAAGGCGTTCGTGATCCTGCCGGGCGGCGGCGACTTCATCCACTTCCAGCAGGGACGCCACAGGTTCTTCAAGGCGGTGGCCGAGTTCCTGCGGGCCGGTTGAACTGAGCCTATTCGCTCATCTCGCGCTCGATGATCGCCAGCGCCTGCTGGGCCTGGGTCGAGAGCGTCGGGGTCTTGGCCAGAGCCAGGGCCTTGAGGATCAGGGCGGGCTTCTCGCCGCTCGACCAGACCACGTCGCGCACCGCCTTGCTGATCTCGAAGACCACATATTGCGAGGGTTGGCCGCTGTTGTTGGCCATGGTCTCGGCGTCATGGATCGCGCCATCGACCGATTGGGCCAACACCTGCTCGCGCGGCGCCTGAGCGCTGGCCGGCGCAACCGCCAGCAGGCTCGAGGCCAACAGCACGCCCCAGATCCAGTTCGGTCGCAGCATTTGGGCCTCCAGCTTTCGTCGACGATCTGGCGCTGAATTCTCTGCGTGAGCGAGTGAGTTTCGGTCACACCGGGATGACAGGAATGCATTCCCTTGCGCGCCCTCGGCCCCGCTAGTGTCGCGGTCTCGCACCTGCGGAGTGACACCATGCGGCGACTGTGCGCGGCCCTTGGCCTGATCCTGATCTTCGCCGCCGCCTCGGGCGCCCGGGCCGCCGAGCCGACCGACACCGGCGCGCGCGAGGAACAGGTCCGCTGCGAGAGCCTGGCCGGCGGGCGTTTCACCAATCTGCCCAGCGCGCCCACCTGGGTGGTCAAGGCGACCTACAAGGCCGCCACCGCCAAGACCCGGGCCTATTGCGCCGTCGAAGGCTATGTGAACCCGACCGTCAATTTCGGCCTGTGGCTGCCGGCCTCCAACTGGAACGGCAAGTACATCGTTCGTGGCTGCGGCGGCTCCTGCGGCATGGTGGTGATGGATCTCGCCTGCCCGCAGCATCTGCGCGAAGGCTATGCCTGTCTGCACACCGACATGGGCCACCGCTCCACCCTGTCGGACAACAACTGGGCCGCCGACAACCTGCAGGGCATGGTCGATTTCGGCTATCGCGCGACCCATGTGGCCACGGTCGCCGGCAAGGCCATCGCCTCGGCCTATTACGGGGCCGACCCAAAGATCTCCTACTATTTCGGCTGTTCCACCGGCGGCCGTCAGGGGCTGGTGGAGGCCCAGCGCTTCGCCGACGACTTCGACGCCATGGTGATCATCGCCGCCGCCCCTGGATCGTCCGGCGACTATCAGAAGGCGCGCGACAGGATGGCGACCCTGAACCTCCGTGCCGACGGAACCTCGATCCTGGGCGCCCGCGACGCCTATCTGCTGCACCAGGGCGTGCTGGCCGCCTGTGACATGAACGACGGGGTGCGCGACGGTCTGGTCGGCGACCCGCGCCTGTGCCGCTTCGATCCCCTGGTGCTTCAATGCGTCAAGGGCCAGGCCGCCGACTGCCTGACGCCCGAGAAGGTCCTCGCCGCCCGCGCGGTCTACGCCTTCGGCGCCCTGCCCGGGACCGAGCGCGACTGGATGGGCAAGTACATCAAGAACCCGCCGATCAATGGCGTCGTTCCGCCGGCGAGCTACAGCCAGTCGCGCGGCGATCCCGTGGTGATCGACAGCCTGAACGACGCCTCCAATCCGGACCTGCGCCGCTTCAAGGCCCATGGCGGCAAGCTGATCGCCGTCCAGGGCTGGGACGATCCGCAGATCGATCCGACCCGGCTGATCGACTATTACGAGGTGGTGACCAACACCATGGGCGGCCCGGCGACAACGCGGGACTTCTTCCGCCTGTTCATGGTGCCGGGCATGGAGCATTGCTCGACCGGCTCGGGCGCCTACGCCATCGACTATATGGGCGCGATCACCGCCTGGTTCGAAAAGGGCCTGGCGCCGGACAAGCTCGTCGGCGTTCACCCAAAGCCCGGCGCGCCGCTCGATTTCTTCAACATCGACCTGCCCTATCTGGACAAGGCCTTCTACGCCTTCAGCCGGCCGCACTTCGCCTATCCCAAGCGGGCGGTCTATTCCGGCAAGGGCGACCCCAATCTGGAGTCCAGCTTTGTCGCCCGCTGACCTCGACGACGACTATCAGAGGGCCGGCTTCGGCGGCCGGCTGGCCTTCGGCAAGCGCCCCGTCCTGCTGGTGATCGACGTGGTCCGCGCCTATCTCGACAAGGCCTCGCCGCTCTATGCGGGGGTCGAGGATGCGCTCGCTTCCATGGCCCGGCTGGTGGCCGCCGCGCGCATCGCCGCCGTGCCGGTGATCTATACCCAGGTGGTCTACCAACCCGGCGGCGCCGACGGGGGGATCTTCTATCGCAAGGTCCCGGCGCTCAGCGCCTATGTGGTCGGCAGCCCGATGGGCGAGATCGCCCCAGAGGTCGCGCCCCTAGCCGGTGAGGTGATCGTCACCAAGCAATATGCCTCGGCCTTCTTCGGCACCTCCCTGGCCGCCACCCTGACCAGCCTGGGGATCGACACGGTCATGATGGGCGGCTTCTCGACCTCCGGCTGCGTGCGGGCCTCGGCGCTCGACGCCATGCAGCATGGCTTCATCCCCTATGTCGTGCGCGACGCCTGCGGCGACCGCGACAGCCGCCCGCACGAGGCCAATCTCTTCGACCTCCAGGCCAAATACGCCGAGGTGGTCGGCGAGGCCGAGGCTCTGGCGCTGCTGGCTGCGCGATCCGCATAGAGGTCGGACGAAGCCGCATTTTCCGCCGAGGCCCGCGCCTGCCAGAGTTCCCGTGACGATCCACGTCCGGGGGCGAACTTCCATGTCGCGACAAGGCTTCTGGCCGTTGATCGGCCTGACCCTGCTGATGGCGCTGTCGTTCAGCCGACCCGCCGTTGCGGCCCCGACCGTCACTCCAGGAGCGGTGATCGAGGCGGGCCGTTGCGAGGGCCTGACCGGCGGCCGCTTCACCGGCCTGCCCGGCGCCGCGACCTGGGTGATCAAGGCGACCTATCGCCCGGCCACGGCCCAGGCCCGCGCCGCCTGCGCCGTGGACGCCTATGTGAACCCGACCATCAATATCGGCCTGCTGCTGCCGGCGTCGGACTGGAACGGCAAGTTCGTGGTGCGCGGTTGTGGCGGCTCGTGCGGCTCGGTCTGGCTCGATCCGGCCTGCGGAAAACATCTGCGGGACGGCTATGCCTGCCTGCACACCGACATGGGCCACAGGTCCGACCAGATCGACAACAACTGGGTCGCCGGAAATCTCCAGGGTCTGGTCGACTTCGGCTATCGCGCCACCCATGTGGCGACCGTGGCCGGCAAGGCGATCGTCGAGGCCTATTACGGGACCGGCCCGATCAAGTCCTACTTCTTCGCCTGCTCCACCGGCGGGCGCCAGGCGATGATCGAGGCGGAGCGGTTCCCCACCGACTTCGACGGCATTGTCGCGGTGGCCCCGGTCAATATCGGCCCCTTCGGCGTCTCCAACTATGTGGCGCCGGGCGAGATGAACCAGGACGCCCAGGGCCGCCCGCTGCTCACCGATCTGCACGTCCCGATGATCTACAAGGCGGTCATGGCCCAGTGCGACCTCAAGGACGGGGTCGCCGACGGTCTGGTCGATCCCCGCGACTGCCAGTTCGATCCGGTCCGCCTGGTCTGCAAGCCGGGCCAGACCGCCGGGCCGCGCACCTGCCTGACGCCCGAACAGGCTGATCTGGTGCGCCGCTTCTACGCCCGCGGCGCCTTCGCCGGGTCGGAGCTCAACTGGATCAACAACTTCACCCGCCAACCCGGGCCGCCCGTGGAGTTCGCCCAGTCCCGGGGCGACCCGGCCGTGATCGAGACCCTGAACAACGCCGGCAATCCGGACCTGCGTGGCTTCAAGGCCCACGGCGGCAAGCTGATCCTCGCGCACGGGACCACAGACCTGATCGTCCTGCCGGGTCTGACCCTGGACTATTACCAGATGGCCGAGCGGACCATGGGCGGGCCCGAGACCACCCGCGACTTCTTCCGCTTCTTCCTGATCCCCGGCATGGACCATTGCAGTGGCGGTGACGGCGCCTGGGGCGTGAACTATCTGGCCGCCCTGGATCGCTGGGCGGACAAGGGCCAGGCGCCGGACCGGTTGGTGGGCGTCCATCCCAAGCCGGGCGTCGAGCTCGACTATTTCGGCGTCGACGCCGATCGGCTGACGCCGGACCAGATCGCTTTCAGCCGCCCCTACTACCCCTATCCGCTCAAGGCCTATTATGCCGGCAAGGGCGATCCCAACAGCGCCGCCAGCTTCAGGCCCGGCCTGATCCCCCTGGGCAAAATCGCCAGGCTGTCCCCCGACGACCTGCCACCGGCCGACGCTGACGCCTTGTTCAAGCGCCTGACCACGATCGCCACCTCGACGGAGAACGTCTATGTCGCCATCGGCCTGCCGCCCAAGAACGTCACCGACCGGATCGCCAAGGGTCTGCGCCGGGTGGTCTATCAGACCCGTCTGTCGCCCCAGGACATCAGCCAGACCCTTGTCCGGATGCAGGCCGCCGGCCCCACGCCCATCGCCCGGCCGGCGCTGGACTCCATCCAGGCCGAATACCCGCCGACCTGACCCTGCTTGCGGAAACCGCATGGGAAGGCGCGCAACCGGAACTACCCAGGGCGACGCGGGACGATCAGGCTTGGGGCGTCGCCGCGCCGAGTGGGCGCGCGCCTGAAAGGCCCACGCCATGATCACCCTGTTCACCGCCCCGACCGGCAACGGCCATCGCGCCTCGATCATGCTGGAGGAGGTCGGCCTCCCCTATGAAGCGCGGCGGGTCAATTTCACCGAAGGCGAACATCTGAAACCGGAATTCCTGGCGATCAATCCGGCTGGCAAGATTCCGGCGATCATCGATCCGGATGCGCCGGGGGGTCCGCTGGCCGTGGCCGAGACCCTGGCGATCGCGGTCTATCTGGCGGAGAAGACCGGCAAGCTCATTCCCACCGACCTGGCCGGTCGCTCACGCGCCCTGCAGTGGGGCGCGGCCCTCGTGTCGGGACCGAGCGCCGTCTACACCTCGATGTTCTTCGCCCGCCAGCTCGGCGAGGAGCAGCACGCCCCCTACATGGACAAGTGCCGAGCGGACATCACCCGCTTCTTCACGGCCATGGACAAGACCCTGGGCGAGAGCCGCTATCTGGCCGGCGACAGCTACAGCTATGCCGACGTGCTGGCGATCACCCTGGTGATCGGCACGGCGACCGTCTTCAACACCGACCTGACCGGCTTCGCCAATGTCGCCCGCTGGCGCGACGAGGTCGCCGCCCGCCCGGCGGTGATCGCCGGCCGCCTGGTTCCGGCGGCGTGAGGGCGGCCCGATGACTGACGCAACCCCGCATCGCCGTGACCTGCTGGCCCTGACCCTGCTGGCCGCGACCGGCGTCCTGCCCGCGACGGCCGGAGCGGCCGCGGTCGCGGCGGATCACTTCGCCCCGCCCGGAGGCGACGCCGAGGCCCGCCGCATCTGGGCCCGGCTCAACGCCGACCTGTCCGGCCGCACGGTGTTCTTCCACACCCATGGCGCGGTCTGGGGCTTCAAGCCCCAGGCCGACGACCTGCCGCTCGCGGACTTCGCCCGGCGCCACTACGGCTACACCAGCCTGATCGCCCGCAAGGCCCTGAAGGGCGCCGACGGGGCGATCGTCATCCGCCAGAAATCCTGGGTCTTCTATCGTGATCCCGAGACCGACGAGATCACCGACCAGGTCCCCAATCCCTATACCGGGGCGATCGACCACGCCGCGCCCATGTCCGGCCCGGTTGGCGAACGGTCTCTGGCGCCCGGCGCGCCCTCCCCGGGAACACCGGCCTATCCCGTCGAAACCTCAGCGCCCAAGGTCGCCTATGACATGCGCATCCGCCGGATCGGCGGCCGGGCCTGGGTGACCACCTCCAGCTTCACGCGGTTGAAACCGGGCGGCATCGGCTGGTGGAAGCTGGAAGGCGAGCTCGGCAGCTTTGCCTGTCGGGCGGCGGACCTCGACAATCCCAAGCTCACCCACCTGCCCTCCACCTGGTCGCAAAACCTGGTGGCCGAGTGGCAGACCTGGACCGGCATGCACGGCCAGCCGGGCCATATCCTGTTCAAGGGTGACGGCGCCGCTCTGGCCGGACCAGAGGAGATTCCAACCGATCTGATGGCCGCCATCGCGCGCTTCTTTCCCGGCACCTTCGCGCCCGTGGTCGCCTGGGACCGCTGAACGCTGGCCGCATTCCGGTCGGTCCCGGGGCGCGGTTTGACTTGAATCCCCCGCTACCGCTGGCTGCGGCGACAGGTCGGCCGCCCATTCCGGCGACGCCGCCAAGCCGTATGCATAGGATCCCATGGTCGCCAGCCTGACCGACGCGCCGCTCGACGCGGCCGAGGAAAAGACGCGCCGCTTCAAGCAGCTGTTCCCCCTCCTGCTGATGACCATGGGGGTGGCGGCGCTGGATCAGCAGATCGTCAACACCGCCCTGCCGCGCATCTCCGCCGACCTCGGCCAGTTGCAGCATCTGTCCTGGGTGCTCACCGCCTTCATGCTGGCCCAGACCGTGACCATGCCGCTCTATGGCAAGCTCAGCGACCTCTATGGGCGCAAGCGGCTGCTGATCATCTCGATCAGCATCTTCCTGGCCGGTTCGGCGCTTTGCAGCCTGTCGCAGAGCATGGTCCAGCTGATCCTGTTCCGGGCCATCCAGGGCCTGGGCGGCGGCGGGCTGTTCACCCTGGTCAGCGCCATCATCGGCGACTTCCTGTCGCCCCGCGAACGCGGCCGCTATTCCGGCTACACCACCGCCGTCTTCGCGGTCTGCACCATCGCCGGGCCGCTGGCCGGTGGCCTTCTGACGTCGACCCTCGGCTGGCGGGCGGTGTTCTGGATCAATCTGCCCCTGGCGGGCGGGGTGCTGGCCATGCTGATCGCCAAACTGCCCTCTGGCGGAACCCGGGTGTCGCACAAGGTCGACATCCTGGGGGCGGGCCTGGTGGCGGTTGGCGCCGTTCCCCTCCTGCTCGCCCTGAGCTGGGGCGGCGTCGATCACGCCTGGAGCTCGCCTCTGATCCTGGGCCTGCTGACCCTCGCCGTGCTGGCCACGGTGGCCCTGATCGCCCAGGAGCGCCGCGCACCCGAACCGATCCTGGCGCTGGACCTGTTCGAGGACCGCACCATGCGCTGGGGCGGCGCCACCGGCGCCATCATCGGCTTCGCCTATTTCGGCTCGATCGTCTTCCTGCCGCTGTTCTTCCAGGTGGTCGCCGGCTTCAGCCCCACCCAGGCGGGCATGATGATCGTGCCGCAGATCGCCGGCAATCTGATCGCCTCGATCTATGGCGGCCGCCGGATCAGCAATACCGGCCGCTATCGCAACGCCATCGTCGCGGGCGGGATCGGGCTGGCGGCCTTCTTCCTGATCCTCGGAATGCTGGCGCGCCAGGCTGCGCCGATCTGGGCCGTCGAGGTCTGCCTGTTCTTCCTGGGGCTCAGCGGCAACACCTGCATCCTGGCGATCAATCTGGGGGTCCAGAACGCTGTGCCGCTCAAGCGACTGGGCGCCGCGATCTCCTCCACCAGCTTCCTCAACGCCCTGGCGGGCTCGGCCGGCATCGCCATGGCCGGGGCGATCATGAACCGCCGTCTGCAGGCGGCGCTCACCGACCAGGGGGTCGATCCAGACTTCGCCCGCCACGCCATCGGCAAGCTCGCCGCCGGCGCCCATGGCGGCATCGATCCGCACATGCTGGAGCAGGCCTATCGCATGGCGATCTCCTCGGCCTTCCTGGTCAGCGGTCTGGTCGCCGGCCTGGCGATCGTCACCGCCCTGCTCACTCCCGACCACGCCCTGCGCTCCGGCGAGGCGCCGGGAGAGCCCGCCGCCGCGCACTGACCCATCGTTCTATGCGCCCGACGCAAGGCGCGAAGAGAAACGCGAAGTTTCGCCTGACCCGGCCCTCACCCAAGCTCGGCGTCCGAAGATCCGTCCACGGTGCGGGCGGGCGACGATGGGGGTTCCGATGAAGACGCGCGCGTTCATAGGCGGCCTGATGGCCACCACCCTGGGGGTCGCCAGCGCGATCGGCCAGACGGCTCCAGGGATCACCGACTGGGGCGGCGGCTTCAAGACCGGGGTCGACCCGATCCTCAACACCGCAGCCAAGAGCGGCAATGGCCAGGACCCCACCACCCTCGCCGCCGCCCAGACCCCGATGCAGCAGAAGTGCGCCGGGCTCGCGGCTTATGCCGCCGCCCGGACCTCGGCCACCACCAGCCGCGAACGCTTCGCCCGCATCCCCGACGCTCCGACCCAGGTGCTGAAGGCCGAGGTGGTCCCGGCCGGCGGCGGATTGCCGGAAATCTGCCGGGTGTCCGGCGTCGTCGCCCCCAGCATCAATTTCGAACTCAGCCTGCCGACCAGCGGCTGGAACGGCAAGTTCATGCATTATGGCTGTGGCGGCGCCTGCGGGGTGGTCTACCGGCCTCAGCTCGAGGAGCCGCTGGCCCGCGGCTACGCCGTGATCGCCAGCGACATGGGCCATGCCGGCGCGCCGAACAGTTCGGCCTATCGCTGGGCGAACCTGCAGGCGATCATCGACTTCGGCTATCGCGCCACCCACGTGGTGACCCTGGCCGGCAAGGAGATCGTCGACGAGTTCTACGGTCAGGTCCCGGCCAAGTCCTACTATATGGGCTGCTCGACGGGCGGGGTGCAGGGCGTCATCGAGGCCCAGCGCTATCCCTATGACTTCGACGGCATTCTGGTCGGGGCCCCGGCCTATTCCAGCGGTCCCAGCTATCTGGAATGGAACGCCCGGGCCAATCTGGACACCAACGGCGACCCGATCCTGACCCCGGACAAGCTGCCAATGATCCGCAAGGCCGTGCTGGCCGATTGCGACAAGCTGGACGGCCTGGCCGACGGCCTGATCCAGAATCCCCTGGCCTGCAAATGGGATCCGGCCAAGATCCAGTGCGCGCCGGGCGCCGACACAGCCGCCTGCCTGACCGCCGCCCAGGTCGCCGTGATCCGCAAGATCTACACCGGCCCCACCGACTCCAGGGGCCACAGCCTGTCCTATGGCCCGGCCGGCATGTCCCGGGGCTCCGAGTGGGGCTGGACTTCCGGCTTCATCGTGCCGAAGTCGAACCCCTCCCAGTGGCTTGCCAATCCCGACAGTTCCTACGGCGACGGGGTCTATCCCCAGGTCGGCGCCAATGCCGCCCATGTCTATGACTATGACAAGGACCCGCAGCGCGGTGACATCTACTTCGGCGGGGCGATCCTCGGCTGGATGCGCTACGCCGGAAATCCCGACCTTCGCCGCTTCCGCGACAACGGCGGCAAGATGATCATGTACCACGGTTGGGACGACAACGAGGTCAGCCCCGGCGCCTCGGTCGACTATGACCAGCTGGCCACGGCGACCATGGGCGGCGAGGCCGCCACCCAGAAGTTCTTCCGCCTGTTCATGATGCCCGGCATGGGCCATTGCCGGCGCGGGCCCGGCGGCGACGCCGTGGACTACATCACCTATCTCGAGAACTGGGTGGAGAAGGGCCAGGCGCCGGACCAGGTGATCATCCACCACCTGGCCAAGGAGCAGAACTATCTGGGCCTGCCGCGGCCCCGCTATCCCCTTGCCGCCGGCGCCTTCGATAAGACCCGCCCCGCCTATCCGTTCCCCGATGTGGCGGTCTATTCCGGCAAGGGTGACCCGAACCAGGCGTCCAGCTGGAAGAAGGCGCCGCGCGCAGCCGGCGCGGGCTCATGACCGACGCCGTCCTGGACGAGGTCTCACCGATCGAGGACGTCACGACCCCCACGGTCCTGTCGCAAATTCACAAGGCGGGCTGGGGCGTGGGCTCCCTGGGCGCCACCTCGCTGATCTATCTGCAGTCGCTGTTCGTCCTCTACTTCTTCACGGTGATCCTGGGTATCGAGCCGGGCATCGCCGGGACCGCGATCCTGCTCTCCAAGGTCTCGGACATCGTCTGTGGCCTGTTGATCGGCCGGGCCAGCGACGGCCTGCGCACCCGCTGGGGCCGCAGGCGTCCGTTCCTGGCGGCGGGCGCCCTGGTCGCCACGGCGGGCACGATCCTGGTGTTCAATCCGCCGGTGGTGAATCCCATCGTGCAGTGCGCCAGCCTGATGGTCATGGGCCTGGGCTACTGCCTGTTCACCGTGCCCTATCTGGCCCTGCCGTCGGAAGTGACCTCCTCGGCCGATGAGCGGGTGCAGATGATGTCGTGGCGGGTGATCTTCGTCTCCACCGCCGAGTTGATCGCCAAGAGCGCCCTGCCCCTGGTGGTCGCCGCCTATGCCGGCAAGCCGGCCGGCTACAGCGTCATGAGCCTGGTCGCCGCCGCCGCGATCGGCGGCTCGATGATGGTCGCCTTCTTCCTGTCGCCCAAGGAGCCGACGCTTCCCGCCAGGCTCCCCAAGGCGGAGCGCCTGCCACCGGGGTCCTGGGCCCAGGTCGCCGCCAACCGGCCCTTCGTGCTGCTGATGCTGACCAAGATTCCCCAGGCCTTCGGGCTCTATGTCAGCCTGGCGACCCTGTTGTTCTTCTTCACCAGCGTGCTGGGCGGCACCGGCAAGCTGGTGGCGCTGTGGGGCCTGTGCAGCAACCTCGCCTCCATGGCCGCCATCCCCTTCTGGTTCTGGATGTCACGCCGGGTGAGCAAGCGCTCGATCTTCGTGGTCGGCGTGCTGGGCTATGTGACGGTCAGCTTCTCCTGGCTACTGGCGCACCACGGTGATCCCGCCTGGATGGTGGCCTTGCGCGCGGTGATCACCGGCCCCTTCGCCGCCGGCCTGCTGCTCTCCAGCCAGTCCATGCTGCCCGAGGCCATCGCCTATTCCACCGCCGCCACCGGCGTGCGCCAGGAAGGGACCTATGCCGCCGCCTATAGCCTGACCGAAAAGACCTGCAGCGCCCTGGCCCCCTTCGCGGTCGGCTGGATCCTTCAGTTCGTCGGACTGAACGGCAAGACCGCCATCGCCGGCCATCTGAGCCACCAGGCGCTCTCGGCGCTCTACATCACGGTCGGGGTGATCCCGGGCGTCGCCTATCTGGTCGGCCTGATCCCCATGGCCTTCTATGCGCTGAAGACCTGGGGCGGCGTCGGTCTGGACATGGAAAAGCCGGCCGGGTGATCCCCGGCCGGCCCCGTTGCTCTCACCGCCCCGTCATCCCCAGACGGGGCGAATTTCCTCGCCTTCGAAGCGGTCTGGGAAGATCGCCTTCAGTCGGTCCCAGGCGATGGGGTTGAGCTTCTCATTGACCGGCGCCTTGTGCATCACGCCGCGCACCAGGCTCGAACCCTTGCGGTCGCCAAAGCCCATCCAGGCCGGAGGCGATGCCAGGCGGAAGGTGTAGGCGCCCGTCCCCGGCGCTTCGTCCGCGCCACCGTCGAGTTCGGCGCGGGAGCCAAACATGATCAGCTGGGTCTCGGCGGCCGAGGCGTCCGACGAGTCCGGATCGGGAAGGCTGCCGTCGGCGCGGGGAAAGCCCCTGACCTTGACTTCGGTCTGCAGGATCTGGACCTGGCCATCAGCCTCGGTGATCTCGACCGTCAGGCTGCGGACCTTGGCCTGGGCCTGAACCAGATCGACCTCGACCACCGTGTCGCTCTTGGCGGTGACCGTGTAATAGGCCGGCCCCTCCTCGAATTTCTGCGGCGCCTTGACCCTCTGGCCGGTGATCGGATTCAGCCAGGTCGCCGACGGCTGACCCGTGATCGGGTCGCGGAAATAGCCGATCTCCCACCAGGAGATCTTGCAGCTGTCTGGCCCGAGCGTCTCGGTCTTGTAGGCCATGATGGTCTCGGCCTGGGTCACCGGGACTTCCGGGAAACCCTCGACCTCGACGAAGGCCGTGCCGAGGTACCACCAGCAGACCACCCCGTCCGAGGCCGAGGTGAACAGCTTGCGATAGGTGTCATAGGCTTTGGACATGGGTGTCTCCTGGGGCCTCAGTCGAGGCCGCCTTCACAGATGTATTTGAGGGTCTGGTATTCGATCAGGCCGTGGCGGGAGCCTTCGCGGCCGTATCCGGACTGCTTGACCCCACCGAAGGGGGCGACCTCCGAGGAGATGGCGCCCTCATTGACCCCGACCATGCCGCTCTCCAGCGCCGCCCCGACCCGGGCGATCCGCTTGCGGTCGGCGGTGAACAGATAGGCGGCCAGGCCGAAGGGCGTGGCGTTGGCCAGGGTGACGGCCTCTGCCTCGGTCTCGAAGCGGGTGACCGAGACCACAGGGCCAAAGGTCTCCTCGCACGAGGCGCGCATGTCTGGGTCCATGCCGACCAGGACCGTGGGCTGGAAGAAGCTTCCGCCGAGCGGATGGCGGGCGCCGCCCTGGACCACCCGGGCCCCGCGGGCGATGGCGTCCTGGATGTGGGCCTCGACCTTCTGCACCGCCTTGTCATTGATCAGCGGGCCGATCTGGACGCCGGCCTCGTCGGCCGTGCCGACCTTGAGGCTGGCGGCGGCGTCCGCCAGCCGGGCGACGAAGGCGTCATGCACGCCGGCCTGGACCAGGAAGCGGTTGGGCGAAACGCAGGTCTGGCCCGCATTGCGGAACTTGGCCGCCAGGGCGCCCCTGATCGCCACGTCGAGATCGGCGTCGTCGAACACCAGGAATGGGGCGTTGCCGCCCAGCTCCAGGGACAGGCGCTTGAGGGTCGGCGCGCTGCGCTCGGCCAGGAACTTGCCCGTGGCGGTCGAGCCGGTGAAGGAGAGCTTGCGGACGCACTCCTCGTCCAGCCAGACCCCGACCAGGGCCGCACCCCGCAAGCGGGAGGCCGGCAGCATGTTCAGCACCCCGTCGGGGACGCCAGCCTCCTGGGCCAGACGCGCGATGGCCAAGGCCGAAAGCGGTGTGTCCTCAGCCGGCTTGCCCACCACCGTGCAGCCCGCCGCCAGCGCCGGAGCGATCTTGCGAGCGATCATGGCGATCGGGAAATTCCAGGGGGTGACCACGGCGACCACGCCAATCGGCTCACGCACCGCCGTCATCTGGCGGTCGAGGGCCGGCGAGGCCAGGATCTCTCCGTCTCCCCGAATGGCCTCGTCGGCGAACCAGTCGACATAGGCCGCGCCATAGGCGACCTCGCCGGCCGCCTCGGCCAGCGGCTTGCCCTGTTCGAGGGAGATCAGCCGCGCCAGGTCATCCTGGTTGGCCATCAACAGCCCATGCCAGCGCTTGAGGATCTGACGACGCGCCTGGGGCGTGGTCCGCCGCCAGGCCGGGCCAGCCTTGACTGCGGCGTCGAGGGCGGCGATCGCCTCGGCCGGGCCGCAGTCGGCGACCTGAGCCAGGCGCGCACCGTCGGCCGGGTTGGTGACCGCGAAGCGTGCGTCGTCCTGGGCGCCGATCCAGGCGCCGCCGATCAGGGCGTCCTCCAACAGCAGGTCGCGGCGCTGGAAGCCGTCCAGCAGACGGAAGGTGCAGGTCGAGGCGGGTTGCAGGGTCATGGCTATTTCGCCCACTGGCGTTCGAAGGCCCAGACCTCCTCGAAGCCGACCAGGCTGCAGAATTCGCCGAAGTCGAACATCGGAATCTCCGGGGTCTGGCTGAGCCCCTCGACCTTCAGCTTGGTCAGGGCCGCGACCATGGCCGCCGCGCCCACCAGGCTGGTCATGGAGGGATAGATGGCGAAGGCGTAGCCGATCTCCTCCAGCGTCTTGGCCGGCAGGATCGGCGTCTTGCCGCCGTCGGCCATGTTGGCCAGCATCGGCTTGTCGAGCACGGCGCAGGCCTTGGCCATCTCCTCCTCGCTCTGCGGCGCCTCGACGAACAGGATGTCGGCGCCGGCCTTGGAATAGGCCTCGGCGCGCTTCAGGGCGGCGTCCAGACCGTCGGCGGCGCGGGCGTCGGTGCGGGCGATGATCAGGGTGTTGGGGTCCTGGCGCGCCTGGCACGCGACCTTGATTTTCTCGACCATGTCCTCGGTGGGGATCACCCGCTTGAAGGGGGTGTGGCCGCACTTCTTCGGGAACTCCTGGTCCTCGAGCTGGATCGCCGAAATCCCCGCCGCCTCATAGCCCCGCACGGTGTGATGGACGTTGAGCAGCCCGCCATAGCCGGTGTCAGCGTCGGCGATCAGCGCGGCCTTCGACGTCTTGGCCACCGTCGCCATGCGGTCGAGCATCTGGGTGAAGGTGGCGATGCCGGCGTCGGGCAGGCCATAGGCCGAGGCCGTCAGCCAATAGCCGCTGCCATAGACGATCTCGAAGCCGACCTTGTCGACCATGAGGGCGGAGATCATGTCCTGGACGCCGGGCGCGACAAAGAACTCCTTGCGCGCCAGCTTCTCGCGGATGATCGGGTTGGCCATGGGAATAGGTCCTTACTGTTCGCCGGCGTAGAGCCAGGCCATGCGGGCGCGCTGGCCCGCTTCGAACCGCGCGACGGCGGTCATGTTGGAATTCAGGATCACCGCCACCTCGTCCCAGCCGTTGAGCAGGGCGTCGCGCCGCCAGGGATCGATCTCGAAGCTGAGCGCCTGACCGTCCTCTGAGACGATCTGACAGGTCGCGAGATCGACTGAGAGCTGGGCGCCGGACTGGGTCTCGGCCTGGAGCCGGACGATGTCCGCCTCCGCCGCCACGATCGGCAGCATCCCGTTACGGAAACAGTTGGAGAAGAAGATCTCGCCAAAGCTCGGGGCGATGACGCAACGAATCCCGAGGTCGTGGAGGGCCCAGGGCGCCTGCTCCCGGCTGGAGCCGCAGCCGAAATTGGGACCCGCGATCAGGATCCGGGCGCCTGCGAAGGCGGGCTGGTTGAGCACGAACTCAGGGCGGGGCGCGCCATCCGGCTGATAGCGCCACTCATAGAAGGCATAGCGCCCCAGCCCGGCCTTGGCGGTGATCAGCAGGAATCGGGCCGGAAAGATGATGTCGGTGTCGATGTCCGCCGCCGGCAGGCTGGCGGCGACAGAGGTCAGGCGCGTGAAGGGTTCCATGCTCAGCTGCGACCCTCCCGCGGATCGGCGAGCCGGCCCTCGATCGCCGCCGTCGCGGCCATGACCGGGCTCATCAGATGGGTGCGGGCGCCCACGCCCTGGCGGCCCTCGAAATTGCGGTTGGAGGTCGAGGCGCAACGCTCGCCCGGCGCCAGGCGGTCGTCGTTCATCGCCACACAGAGCGAACAGCCCGGCTCTCGCCATTCGAAGCCGGCGGCCCTGAACAGCACATCCAGACCCTCGGCCTCGGCCTGGCGCTTCACCGCCATGGAGCCCGGCACGACCATGGCCTTGACCCGCCCCGCGACCTTGCGGCCGCGGATCACGCCTGCGGCGGCGCGCAGATCCTCGATCCGGCTGTTGGTGCAGGAGCCGATGAACACCCGGTCGATGGCGATGTCGGTCAGCGGGGCGCCCGGCTCAAGGCCCATATAGGCCAGCGCCCGGCGGATGCGTTCCGCCTCGGCCGGAGTGGCGGCGGCGGAGGGATCGGGAACCCGGCCGGACACGCCGGCCCCCTGGTCAGGGCTGGTGCCCCAGGTGACGCGGGGCTCCAGCCGGGCAGCGTCGATCACCACCAGGCGGTCAAAGGCCGCGTCCAGGTCGCTGGGCAGGGTCTTCCAATAGGCCAGGGCGGCGTCCCAGTCAGCGGCCTTGGGCGCCATGGGCCGGTCGCGCAGCCAGGCGAAAGTGGTCTCGTCCGGGGCCACCAGGCCGGTTCGCGAACCGGCCTCGATGCTCATGTTGCAGAGCGTCATGCGGCCGGCCATGTCGAGGGCGGAAATCGCTTCACCGCGATACTCCACCGCGTATCCCACCGCGCCCGAGGCCCCGACCTGGGCGATGAAGGCCAGGGCGATGTCCTTGGCGGTGACGCCTGGCGCTAGGTCGCCGACCACCTCGACGGCCATGTTGCGGGCCCGCCTCTGGCGCAGGGTCTGGGTGGCGAGCACGCACTCGCATTCGCTGGCCCCGATGCCGAAGGCCAGCGCCCCGAAGGCGCCATGGGTCGAGGTGTGGCTGTCGCCACAGACCAGCGTGATCCCCGGCTGAGTGAAGCCCAGTTCCGGACCGATCACGTGGACAATGCCATGGCGATCCCCGGCCAGGGCGACGTAGGGCACGCCAAATGCGGTGGTGTTGGCCTCTAACAGGGCGACCTGATCGCGGGCCTGGGGGTCGGCGATTGGGCGGCCCCGCGAATGGGTCGGCACGGCGTGATCGGCCACGGCCAATTGTGCGGCCGGCCGCCGAACCGTGGCTCCCCTCAGCCGCAGCCCCTCGAAGGCCTGCGGGCTGGAGACCTCGTGCAGCATCTGGCGGTCGATATAGAGCAGCGTCGAGCCATCCGGCTCCTGGCTGACCACATGGCTGTCCCAGAGCTTGTCATAGAGGGTCGGCATGGCTTCAGGCCCCGCGCCCCAGGCCCGGCAGCTTCAGCGGGACGATGGGGATCGAGGTGGTCTTGGCCTCGGTGAAGAACTCGGCCGAGGTGGTGGCGCCGTCGCGGCCGAAGCCCGACTCCTTATAACCGCCGAACGGCGCGCGCAGTTCGCGCATCATCGGCGTGTTCACCCAGATCACCCCGGCGCGGATGTCGCGGCTGCAGCGCATGGTGGTCGGCAGGTCGTTGGACCACACGTAGGACACCAGGCCGAAGGGGCTGTCATTGGCGATGGCGATCGCCTCGTCGAGGGTGTCGAAGATGATGAAGGTGGCGAAGGGACCGAAGATCTCCTCCTGGGCCACCTTGGACCGGTTGCTCGGGGCCAGGACGGCCGTCGGCTCCATGTAGAAGCCCTTGTCGAAGCCCGCCGCCTTCTTGCCGCCGGTCAGCAGGGTCGCGCCGTCAGCCTTGGCCACGTCGACGAAGCCCAGCACCCGCTCCATGTGGGCGCGGTAGGCGAGCGGCCCGATCTCGGTGGTCTCGGCGCGCGGATCGCCGATGCGGATATTCCGGGTGCGGGCGACGAACTTCTCGATGAAGGCGTCGGCGATCGAGCGCTGCAAGAGGATGCGTGAGCCGGCCAGGCACTGCTGGCCATTGTTGGCGTAGATGCCGAGCAGGGTCCCGTCGAGCGCCTGGTCGAGGTCGGCGCTCTCGAAGACCAGACTGGCCGATTTACCGCCCAGTTCCAGGATGCAGGGCTTGAGGTTCTGGCCGGCGGCGGAGGCGATGGCCCGCCCCGTGCCGGTGCCGCCCACGAAGCTGACCATGTCGATGTCGGGGTTGGAGACCAGCGAGACGCCCGTCACCGCGCCACGCCCATTGACCAGATTGACCACCCCGTCCGGCAGTCCGGCCTCATGGAACAGCTCGACCATGCGCAACATGGACACCGGGGTGAATTCCGAGGGCTTGAGGACGCAAGTGTTGCCAAAGGCGATGCAGGTGGCGACCCGCATGGAGGCCAGGGCCAGGGGCGCGTTCCACGGCGCAATCAGGGCGCCGACGCCCTTGGGCTCGCGGGTGACATAGGTCAGGTAGTTGTCGGTCTGGGTATAGGTCTGGCCGGCCTGCAGGCTGGCGACGTCGGCGAACATCTCGAAATTGGCGGCGGCGCGGGCGATGTGGTGGCGCACGCCGGTGATCGGCAGGCCGGTGTGCTGGACCTCAAGGTCCGCCAGCTCCGCCGCGTGGGCGCTGAGCGTGCGGGAGATGTCGTAGAGGACGGCCTTGCGCCGGTCGTGGGTCAACTTCGACCAGCGGCCGTCGTCGAACGCTGTGCGGGCCGCCGAGACCGCCAGCCCCACCTCCTCCGCATCGGCCTCGCGCAGCTGGGAGATCACGGCCTCGGAGGCCGGGTCGATCACCGGGATGTCGAAACCGCCGGCGCGCGGCGCGCGCGGCGCGCCGTTGATGAAGCTGCCGATCTGCGCGGGCGCCTGGGCGGGGGATTGGACAGACATGACGTGCTCCAGGCGGCCGGGCCACTGGGGCCCGCCCGCGATCAGATTTCGGCGGCGGGATCGGGGGCCAGGGCCGCGGCGGGCGCCGGGTCCCGCTTCTTCTGGTTCCGCACGACCAGGAAGGCGGCGATGCAGAACATCAGGTTCAGCAGGCCCTCCATGACGAAGGGCGCGGTGAAGCCGGCTTTGTCGAACAGGTAGCCGCCGACCATGTTGATGACGAGGACGCTGGAGGTCCCCAGTATGGCGAACAGACCCATGGCCGATCCGCGCAGGTGGACGGGCGCCTCCTCGGCGAACAGGGACTGGGCCGACACAGTCTGGGCGCCTTCGCAAAGGCCGATGAACACCACGACCGCGATCATGGCCGGCCCGAACACGTCATGGATCAGGCCGGTGGCGCAGAAGGCGATGGAGGTCATGCCCAGGGCGCAGATCAGCATGGTCTGGCGATTGACCTTGTCGGCCAGGAACCCGAACACAGGCGGGGCCACGAAGCCGGCCATGCTGCTGATCGCGGTCAGCGAGCCGATGGTCTTGGTGGCGTCGATGGCCGACACGCCGTGCAGCTTGGCGGCGTTGACCACCCACAGGCCCAGGAACGAACCCATGATCGCGTAGTCGGTGCGGATGACGAACCCGATCAGCAGGATCACCGCGAACTTCGGGTGCTTGCGGGCGTGGGCCAGGACCTCGCCGGCATTGGCCACCGCCTCGGCGAAGGTCGCCGACTTGGCGCGCGGGCCGCCGGCCGCCAGGGCGGGGCGGTCGTCCTTCATGAACAGGAAGGCGAAGATCAGGCCGGCCAGGGCCAGGACGGCGATGATCCAGAAGGAATAGCGGGTGGCCTCCTCGGCTGAGAAGCCGGCGGACTTGAACCAGCCCGGCAGCCGCGAGGCGACGAAGGCGGTGAACAGCGCGCCTGCGCCGGCCTGGACCACCAGCATGAAACTGAGGAATTTCCCGCGCGACCCATTGTCCGGCAGGTCCATCATCTTGGTCGCGCCGCCCGAGGTGTGGCCGGTCGAGGCCATGCCGAACATGAAGCGCAACAGAAACAGGGCGGCGATCGACGAGACCAGGGGGAACAGGAAGGCCGCGAGCGCGAAGCCGGCCAGGGCGAACATCAGCACGGCGCGGCGGCCCAGCCGATCGGCGAAGGCGCCGGTGAAGCCTATGAACAGCAGCACCGCCCCCTGCTGGGTGGTGCCCAGCATGCCGGCCAGCATGCCCTGCTGGCCGGTGGGCACATGCAGCTGGCTGTTGATGATCAACGGCTGCATCAGGGTGACGAAGGTGGTGGTGAAGGCCGCGCTGAGGATCACCACCAGGAAGATGAAGACCTGGGCGGGGGTGACGCCGGGCGCCAGTTTGATCGGCCCCATCATGCGCTGGGCGGGGATGGCTACAGTCATCGGCTCGAGCTCCGCGAACGACGATCCCGCAGGCCGCGATGGCCGGCGTCCGGCAGATCGCCCTGCCCCTTACGATCCTTATTTCGCGCGATGGGGCCAGCAACCAGGCCGCGACATCCGCCCGCATTGCGGCCAACTTGGACCACCCCCCGCCGCCCGGACCGTCCGGCGCCCGCCAGGGACGCGATGAGGGGTGCGCGCCGCCTCATTTCTCGGCCAACAGCTTGCCAAGACCGTCGATCTTGTCGGCGATGCCGTTGGCGCGCAGGGCATGCCAATAGGTGGCGGCGTTGATGGCGATCACCGGCTTCTCCAGCCAGACCTCGGCCTGGGCGGCCAGCCTGACCATGGAGAGATTGGTGCCGACCTGGACGATGGCGTCGATGTCGTCGCCATCGAGGTCCTTCAGCACCCCGCGCAGCCGCGCCTCGCCCTGCTGGGCGATGTCGCGCCAGGAGGTGCAGCGCAGGCAGACATCGCGGACCACCTCATAGCCATAGTCCTCGAAGAACCTCCGCACATGGGCGTTGGCCGCCGGATAGTAGGGCGAGACGAAGGCGATGCGCTTGATGTTGGGGCTGTAGGCCTTGAGCGCTTCGACGCAGGAGATCGAGCCGACGCTGATGTCCAGGCCGGTGAAGTCATTCACTTCGGTGACGAACCGGTCGCAGGCCTGAGCGCCGCCGATGAAGGCGATGGCCGAGACGCCCAGCACCAGATAGTCCGGCCCCATGGTCATGGCGGTGCGCAGCGCGTCCTTGAAACCCTCGGCGATCTTGCCGGCCCCGGCCATGAAGTCGGCGTCGGACAGCGCGCTGGGGTTCTCGACATAGATGTCTCGGTACTGATTGGTGACGCCCGCCGGCCGCATGGCCTCCATGTCCGGCTGCACGATCGTATTGGTGGAGGGGCCGAGAACGGCGAACACCTTACGCCAGCCCAGTACGTCAACCATCTGTCATCTCTCAGGAAACGAGCGCCGGTCGAGCCGGCTATTGGATCGCGGCGGCGTCCTCGAGACTGGTGAACATGGCCTGGCGCAGCAGGTATTCGCGCCGCGCGGCGGGGTCTTGGGCCAGGTTGAGCATCTGGGCGCGGCGACCTTCGCGCGCCGAGGCCCAGCCCTCGCTCATGGCCTTGGTGTTGTCGATCGTCTGGGTCTGGACGAAGCTGTTGGTGACCGTCCGGCGCTGGCGGTCATAGAGCGCCAGCAGTTCGGGATCGCCACCCCGGCGCAGAATCTCGACCAGCTTGTCGCCCAGGTTCAGGGCGTCATGAATGCCGCTGTTCATGCCGAATCCGCCCATCGGGCTGTTCAGGTGGGCGGCGTCGCCGACCAGGCCGATCCGACCCTGGACGAAGCTTTCGCAGACCCGCTGATGCACCCGATAGATGGTGCGGTGGTTGGTCTCCACCTGGGCCTTGTCGCCCAGCATCCGATGGAAGACCTCGTCCTTGTTCTGGTCCGACAGCAGCATGCCGTCGTCGTCCCCCTCAGCGGCGGGGACCAGGATGCGCCACAGATTGGGCACCCGCAGCAGCACCATCCACTCCTTCGGGTCGGAGATGTAGTTGACGTATTCCAGGCCCGACAGAGCGTCCTCGATCGGATAGCGGGTCGAATAGCAGAGGAACTTCTCGGAGTAGGTGAAGCCCGGGAAGCCCAGGCCCAGCACCTTGCGGGTGACGCTGTTGGAGCCGTCAGCAGCCATCAGGTAGCGGGCGACATAGCGCTCCACCGAGGTCGGGGTCTCGACATAGGCGGTGACCTTGTCTGCGTCCTGCTCGACGAACAGCAGGCGGTGGCCGTAGGCGACTTTGGCGGTGGACTGCTCCGCCAGCTTGGCGGCCACGTCCTGGGACATCAGGTGCTGCTCGCACTGGATGCGGAAGGGGAAGCGGGTGCGGTCGGCGATCTCGGCCATGTCGAAGGCGAAGGTCTCGCCCGACTTGCGGTCGCGGTACTGGTAGACGGGCGCCTTGAGGCCCTTTTCCAGCAGGACATCGGCGGCGCCGAGCTTGTCCAGCATCTCGATGGTGGGGGCGTGAAAGGTCGAGGCGCGCAGGTCGGTGGCGCCGTTGGTCGTCGCCTCGATGGCCGCGACCTGCACGCCCTGGCGGGCCAGATTCAGCGCGCCGACCGATCCCACGGGGCCAAGGCCGGCGACCAGAACTTCTACTTCGTGGGTGATCATGAGCGAATCCGCAAGTTCAACAGCGGGCGTGGCCAGTAATACTGAACCCATGGATCAATTTTGATCCGCACCTTCGACAACTGATCTAGCAATTGCCCCGGGCCGCTTACATCGCATTTCAGTCAGGCCGGCATGCGTAACAGTCAGGTCACGTGCGGGCGTCACAAAAAGTGGCCGCTCGACATCAGTCGAGCGGCCAGTCATTGCGCCAACCGGAAATGAAAAAGGGGACGGTTGGCGATCCTTGGGGAGGATTAGTACTTGTAGGTCAGGCTGACGCCGTACTGGCGACCGTCCGGAAGCGGCGCCACCAGGTGGGCCTGGAAGTCCGACAGGCGGGTGTTCGGCGAGGCGGTGACCGGCGTGTCGTCATCGGTCAGGTTCTCGACATAGGCGCCGATCGTGATGTGGTCCTTCTCGACCGAGGCATGGAGGTCTGCGGTCGTGCGGTTCGGCACCCAGTTGTAGTTCAGGGCGTTGATGTAGCGCTTGGATTCGTAGCGCCCATCGAGCCGCACCATCCAGGTCCACTCACCGGGCAGATCGCCCCGGAACTCGGCGCCCAGATTGGCCAGCACCTTGCTGGTGCCAGGAACCTGATTGCCTTCGAGCTTGATGACCGTCCGCGTGCCCTGCGGCACGGTGATGGTCGTCAACCGGCCCGGACCGCAGGCCGCGATGGCGAGGCAAACCGCGTTCGAGGTCGAGAAGTCATAGGCCCCGGCGTCGAAGATCGGGTCAACATAGGCCAGGCCGAAGTTCAGCTTCACCCCGGTCATGGGGATGGCGATGATTTCGAGTTCGCCGCCCTTGTTGGTGTTGGCCCCGAAGTTCTTGGTGACCAGACCGACGTTCTTCGGGTCGTCCGAAACGCCCTGCACCTGCAGGCCGCGCGCCTTGATCTCATAGAGCGCCAGGTTCGCCTGCAGGCGGCCGTCCAGGAAGGTGCCCTTCACGCCGGCTTCGTAGGTGGTGTTGAACTCAGGCTGATAGGCGATTTCCGAGGCGATGGTGGCCCGGGTGTTGAAGCCGCCGGCCTTGGCCCCAGTGGCCACGGCCACATAGGTCATCAGGTGGTCGCTGAACTTGTAGCGAAGGTTGGTGCGGTAGGTCGTGAAGTTGAAGTCCGCCGCGGTCGTCCCGATCGCGCCGTAGGGGCGCAGGGTGTTGGCGATGAACGAGTTGCGCAGGATGTCCTGGGACTTGGTCTGGTGGACGTAGCGGGTCTCGGCCGTCAGGGTCAGGTTCGGCATGAAGTCGTAGTCGAAGCTGCCGAACAGCGCGTATTGCTTGTCGGTCGAGTCCACCAGGGTCTTGTTGGTGGTGCTGGGGCTGCCGTCGGCGGTCAGGAACAGGGTCGCCGAGCTGTTGATCGACTGGCCGGCCGGAAGCTTCGAGCGGTCCAGACCGATGATGGTCGAGGTGGCGCTCTGTTGCGACGAGGCGTAGACGCCCGCGATCCAGCGCAGTTGCTGATCCTGCTTCGAGGTCAGCTTGGCCTCGATGCTCTTGTCTTCGTTGTTGTTGTCCGAACCGAACAGCTCGAACAGGTTGACGATATTGCCGCTCGGCGACAGGCGGAACGGGATGCCGGTGCGGAAATAGGTGAAGTCGGCGAAGCCGCGCTGCATCGTGCGGGTGTAGCCGGCCGTCGCCTGCAGGTCGGCCCAACCCAGATCATAGCCGCCCGTGATGTTGGCGATCGTGACCTTGCGATTGTTGCCGGTCTGGCCCGAGGTCGATGAGATCGGCGCGACTTCCAGGGCGCGGGTGACCTTGATCGCCCCGCAATACTGATTGAAGGTCGACAGGCCGATCACCGGATCGGCGTTCGGCAGGCCGCAATTGTTGGTCAGGGTGACGTTGGGGCTGAGGTCGAAGAAGTCCTCGCCGTAATAGTAGCCGCCGCGCACATAGGCCTTGTCGTTCGGCGTGTAGCTGAAGGAAATCCGGCCGTCCTTCTTCTCGTGGCCGCCGGCCTTCAGGCCATTGACGTCGTCCTTATAGGTGCCGTCGAACTTGTCCCAGTTCAGCGACAGGCCCATCGACAGGGTGTCGCCGATGACCGGACCGCTGACCGAGCCGGAGATGGACGTCTTGCCGCCGTTGCCGACCGTGGCCGTGACGTGGCCCATCAGGTCCTTGCCCGGCGTCTGGGTCACATAGTTGATCGCGCCGGCATAGCCCGCGCGGCCGTAGAGGGCGCTGACCGGGCCTTTGACCACTTCGATCCGGGCCATGTCCATGACGCCCAGCGACACCGAGGTCGGGTTGCCAAGATAGACGCCGTCCATGAACACCGCGACGGTGGGATCGCCGCCGCCCAGGCTGTTGACCCCGCGGATGACGCCAGCGCCGCCGGTTTCGGTCGAGCTGCGCGGCAGCACCAGACCCGGGGTCTGGGCCGCGATATCGGCCAGGTTCTCGACCCGGCTCTCCTGGAGATCCTTGGCGGTGACCGCCGTGATGGCCAGAGGCACATCCTGCAGCTTCTCTTCACGCTTCCGAGCGGTGACGACGATCTCCTCGATCACCGTGCCGTCGTTCGCGGCCGCCAGAACGGGCGTGGCGACGCCCAAGGCGATCGCGGACACACCCGCGATCAACGCGGCCTGGCTCAATCGCACCCGCGACGAAACACCCTGCTTGGATGATGATTTGAAGTTCATATCGAATAACCCCCTCGACGTTTGTCTGTAGAAATACGGTACTATCCGACCGAATTTCAGCTTTCGCGATCTAAGCTACGCATCTCTTCAGATTTTGCGCGTCGTCGTTTTGTCGTTATTAACGTTCATAACCTGAAGCTGGCATTCACGCTGAACCAGGGTGGGGCCAGCGAAAAGATCATCTTTGTCATCTTGGAATGAGCTTTGCGCATATCCGCGTTTCGCATAGCGCAACGACCCCCGAAAACGCAGCACGTTCTCGCCGCCATCTCGCGGCAGTCGCCACATTCATGCTCATTTTTCGCGGGATTCGGGCAATTTACGCTCATCCCGCGAGATTCGCCCTCTCGGCCCCGCGGCCCGAGGGATCACGCCCGGACGGGTTGGCGCGGCCTCACTCCATCGCGCTGGAACCGCGAGACGCCTTTGTGGGCGCCTCTGTCCAGAAATTGTCCGACCTCAGGCCTGGACCAGGACCGCCCCATAGATCCCCAGGGCGTCGTCATAGGTCACGTCACGGGGGTTGTTGATCAACAACCGCTGCACATTCATCGCATCGCGCGCCAGGCGCTCCAGGTCCTGGCGGCCGACCCCGACCTCCTCCAGGCGTTGCGCCATGGGCATATCCGCCACCAGGGCGCTCATGAAGGCCACGAAGCGACGCGCGCCCTCGGCCTCGCTCACCACGGGGGCGTCCGGCGAGACCACCCGATCCAGTTCGGCATAGAGGCGCCCGGCCGCCGGCAGATTGAATTCCAGCACCGGCGTGAGGACGAGCGCATTGCTCAGGCCATGTGGCACGTGGAACAGGCCGCCCAGGGGATAGGCCAGGGCATGGACCGCCCCGACCGGCGAATTGGCGAAGGCCATGCCGGCCAGCAGCGAACCCACCAGCATGTCCCGCCGGGCGTCCAGATTGGCCCCGTCGGCGATCACCGCGCGAATGGCGCCGGCCAGCAGTTCCAGCGCCTTGAGCGCCAGGCTGTCGGAAATCGGGTTCTTCTTGATGCGGCTCGTATAGGCCTCGATGGCGTGGACCATGGCGTCAATGCCGGTCATGGCGGTGACCGCAGGCGGCAGACCCAGGGTCAGGGTGGCGTCCAGCAGGGCGACATCGGGCAGCAGGTGGGGCGAAACCACCCCCATCTTCTGGTCGTCAGGCGTGGTGACGATGGCGACGGCCGTGGCCTCCGACCCGGTGCCGGCGGTGGTGGGAACCTGGATCAAGGGCAGGCGCGGGCCCTTGGCCTTGTCGACCCCATAGACCTCGGTCAGCGCCTCGCCGCCGCCGACCAGCAGGGCCGCGAGCTTGGCGGTGTCCATGGAGCTGCCGCCCCCGAACCCGATGACGCCATCGACGCCGGCGGCCTTGGCCTCGGCCGCGCAGGCCAGGACCACGGCCTGCGGAGGATCGGCCTGAACGTCCCGATAGAGGGTGATCTGGACTCCGGCCGCCGCGCAACTGGCCAGGGCCGGCGCCAGCAGACCGGAATCGGCCAACCAGGGATCGGTCACCATCAGGGCGTGGCGCACGCCCAGACCCCGGGCGATCTCGCCCAACCGGGCCGCGCCCGCATCCTCGACGATGATCTTCGGCGCGGTCTCGAAGACAAAGCCCATGAGGATTCTCCAGCGATGGCGAACGACGCGAAGGGCGCCTCCGCCCAGGCGATAGGCGCACCGCCCGGGAGGGGTCAAATCACGCCCCCGAAACGGTCGCTATGCGGACAGCGCATGCCCCTGCGACGGGCTCGCATTAGCTTCCGCCGCGATTGTTCGGCAAGACTTCAGGATCGGCGGCCCCAGGACGCGGTGCGCGCCGATCCGAGGTGACAGCCATGACCGCCATCGAGATCGCTCACGATCGCCCCTCCCGACGCCCGGCCGCCAGCCCGGCAGGGGTCAAGCCCGCCGCCGACACCCGCGACCGCAATGAGCTCCAGACCCTCAAACGCGGTCTCCAGGCCCTGGCCTTCCTGAACGCGGCCGGGCCGACCACCCTGGCCAAGCTGGCGCGACATCTGGATGTGCCGCGCCCCAACGCCTACCGCATCCTCCAGACCCTGATCACCGAAGGCTATTGCGATCGGGTGCCCAACAGCCGGCTCTATATGGTCAGCCCCTGCGTGCGGAAGCTGTCCTCCGGCCTGGGCGAGGGCGAGGTTCTGACCAATGTGGCCATGGACGTGGTCGAGGCCCTGGGGAAAGCGGTCAAGTGGCCGGTGGCGCTCGCCACCCCGTTTGGCGGCGAGATGCTGGTGCGGCTGACCACTGACGCCTCCACCCCGCTGGCGCTCGCCAAGATCAGCCCTGGCCATCGGACGCCCATGCTGCTGACCACCACCGGGGTGCTCTACATGGCCTTCACGCCGCCGGCCCATCAGAAGGAGACCATCGAGGCCTCGCTCGGCGGCCGCGACATCAAGCAGTTCTTCCACAGCCGCGAACAGCTCCAGGCCCTGATCGAGGAATCCCGCGAGCAGGGCTATATGATCCTCGACAGCCGCTTTGCGGAGGGCTGCATCGGCGTGCCGCTGATGCGCCACGGCCGCCCGCTGGGCGGACTGGTCATGCGCTACATCAAGTCGGCCATGCCCAGGACCAAGGTGATCGCCGACTATCTGCCCCGGCTGCGCGAAGCCGCCGCCGAGATCATGGCGCGCTATGGCGCCTGTGAGGCGGCGCCCTGCCCGGTCCGCAGCGCCTGCATGAACCCGGCGGTCGGCATGGACGACGGAGAGGATCTCAGGCCGGACGCATAGGCTCAGAGCGCCTGGGCCTCGCGGTAGTTGGCGCGGATCAGGTTGACCACCTCATTGGCGTGGATCGACAGGCGGCCGCGGAAAATCAGGCCCGCGCGGGAATGATCCGCGGGGGTCTCGCTCTGGATCACCTTGAATTCGCCAGAGGCCAGCTCGGCCTCCACCATATCCGCCGGCAGCACGGTCAGGGCGTCCATGCCCAGCACCAGCTTCTTCAACAGCACGATGGAATTGGTCTTCAACACCTGGCGGGGGGTGGCCTCCTGACGGGCGTCGAAAAAGGCCTCGAACTTCTGCTGCAGGCTCTGGCTGTCGAGCATGGCCCAGCGCGCCGCCGCCAGTTCCGCATTGGAGACCCTGACGGACTCGACCAGGGGGTGGCCGGCGCGGGCCACGACCCTGGCCTCGGACTCCCCCAGTTCCTCGACCGACAGCTCGCTGCCGCGTTCCAGCGGCCCCAGCAGCACCAGGGCGAAATCCAGCTGTCCCAGCTTCAGCCGCTCGACCAGGTCAGGAAAGGACGAGGTCGTGACATTGATGCGCACACCCGGACGCCTGGCGTTGAAGGCCGCGATCACCTGGGGCAGGACGCGGAAGGCGTAGTTGTGAGTGGCGCCCAGCGTGACCTCTCCCACGTCGCCCGCATTGATCTCGCGGATCAGGGTCTGGGCGCGCGCGACCTCGTTCAGGATGATCTGGGCGCGGTCGACCAGGGCCAGACCGAAGGCCGTGGGCTCCACCCCGTGCGGTCCCCGGATCAGCAGGTTCACCCCCAGGCGGGTCTCGAGACTCTTGATGCTCCGGCTCAGGCCGGACTGGGAGATGTAGGTCTCCTCGGCGGCCCGGGCGATGTTGCCGAACCGGACCGCGGCCAGGAAATGCCGAAGCTGTTGCACTTCCATTCGCGCAAGCCTTGTCCCAGAGACGCTCGCCGGACCAGTCCGATCGGATTCAGCGCTCCGAGAGCCTAGCACGCATTGCAAGCTCTCCTCAAAATCCAGCCGCAATGCGTGCGAAACTGACTTACGGGATGAACCCAAACCCGTCCGGGTGGAACCTCTCCCCGTGATCGACGGCGACCTCGCTGCACGATCAAACCAATCGATCGCCCAGCATGGGGAGCCACCCAATGGTCAAGAAGTACACCGACGCCGAGATCGCCGATCTGCGCGCCTATTACGAAGAGCATGGCGTCGTGAAGCTGACCGGCTTCATCGAGCCGGAATGGGTCGACAAGGTGCTGGGCGCCATCGACGACGCCGCGGCGCGGTCCGACGAGCCGATCCCGGCCGGCGCGGGCCTGTCCTTTGGCAAGGCCGACGGCCGCATGACCATACGCCACCAGTGGCGAGAGAACCCCACCATCCGCGAGTTCCTGCTGAACCCGGAAATGGCCCGCGTGGTCGCCAAGATCGTCGGATCCAAGACCCTGCGCTTCTGGTTCGACCTGACCTTCATGCACGACGGCGCCCCCGACGGCGGCAAGGGCGCGGGCACCGATTGGCACCACGACATCGCCGCCTTCGCCTTCAAGGGCGAGCAGCTGCCCTCGCTGTGGATGGCCATGACCCAGGCCAACGCCGAGCGCAGCCGGTTGATGTTCGTCGACGGCAGCAACAAGTCGGTGCCCGGCTATTACCGCACCCCGGGCCACATCCCGCCCGCCGACGGCTCGGACGATGGCTATCTGACCATTCCGGACATCGACGCCGAAGCGGCCGCCGGCAATCTGAACATCATCACCTGGGACTGCGAACCCGGCGACGCCATCATCCTGCACCCCTATGTGGTGCACGGGGCGAGCGGCAACACCGGCAAGGGCTTTGCGGGTCGCCGGGTGGCGATCACCACCCGCTGGTTCGGCGACGACGTGCGCTACCTGCCGACCCACATCCCGACCGGCAACGGCCTGAGCGTGCCGCGCCAGGTGCCGGGCGTGGACTATAATCCGGTGAAGGTCGGCGGCCGGCCGGACGGGGAATATTTCCCGCTGGTCTGGACCGAGGACATGGAAAAGTCCGTCCTGGCGGCGGAATAGGGTTTAGCGGCGAGGCGTTCCGGCCAACGTCTCGCCGATCCTTCCCTGGCCGGTGCGCGGCGTGCGCGCGGGAGACCTAGCGTGCCCATGGCGCTCTCGATCAACGGCCAGCTCCACGCCGTCGACGCCCCCGCCGACATGCCCCTGCTCTGGGCCCTGCGCGACATACTGGGCCTGACCGGGACCAAGTACGGCTGCGGCGTCGCCCAATGCGGCGCCTGCACGGTCAGCGCCGACGGCAGCCCCATCCGGTCCTGCTCGGTCACCCTGGGCGACCTCGCCGACGTGAAGATCACCACCATTGAAGGCCTGACAGGGTCGACTGCAAAGGCGGTTCAGGACGCCTGGACCGCGCTCGATGTCGCCCAGTGCGGCTATTGCCAGTCCGGCCAGGTGATGGCGGCCACAGCCCTGCTGGAGGCCACGCCCAAGCCGACCGATGACGAGATCGAGGCGGCCATGAACGGCAACCTCTGCCGCTGCGCCACCTATGTTCGCATCCGCGCCGCGATCCGCGCCGCCGCCGCCAGCCTCGGAGCGCCGCATGGCGCATGAGGTCGAGCTCCATCGCCGAGGCTTCATCGTCCTGGCCGGCGCCGGCCTGATCCTGGGCTGGGCCCCCGCCGCCCGGGCGAGCGCGCCGGAGGCCGCCGCCTTCACCCAGACCTTCCTGCGCATCGACACTGACGGGACCGTCACGGTCCTGGCCAAGCACCTGGACATGGGCCAGGGCGTCTGGTCGGGCCTGGCCTCGATCGTCGCCGAGGAGCTCGACGCCGACTGGAGCCAGATGAAGGTCGAGGGCGCGCCCGCCGCCCCGGAATACAAGAACCTGGTCCTGGGCGCCCAGGTGACCGGCGGCTCGACCTCTATCGCCAACAGCTGGACCCAGTTGCGCACCGCCGGGGCCACGGCGCGCGCCATGCTCATCGCCGCCGCCGCTCAGCGCTGGAAGGTCCCGGCTTCGGCGATCGTGATCAAGAAGGGCGTGGTCCGTGACGCCTCGGGCCACCAGGCCGGGTTCGGCGAGCTGGCGGCGGCGGCCGCCGCCCTGCCCGTGCCCACGGAGGTCAAGCTCAAGGACCCCAAGGACTTCGTGTTCCTGGGCAAGGGCTTCCAGCGCCTGGACACCGCCGCCAAGGCCCGGGGGACGGCCCTGTTCGGCATCGACGTCCGCCTGCCGGGCATGAAGATCGCCGTCCTCGCCCGGCCGCCGCGCTTTGGCGGCAAGCTGAAGACCTTCGACGCCGCCGAGACCCGCCAGGTCGCCGGCGTCACCGAGGTGGTCCAGACCCCGCAGGGCGTGGCGGTGATCGCCGACAACAGCTGGGCGGCCATCAAGGGCCGCACGGCTCTCAAGCTCAGCTGGGACGACGCCGACGCGGAGCTGCGATCTTCCGCTGCGATCCTGGAGACCTACAAGGCGCTGGCCGGAACCCGGGGCGGCATGATCTCTCTGCAGCGCGGCGACGCTGACCAGGCCATGGCCCGCGCCCATCGCATCGTCGAGGCCGACTACGCCTTTCCCTATCTGGCGCACGCGCCGATGGAGACCCCGACGGCGGTCTGCCGGGTCACCGACGGCCTCTGCGAGATCTGGGGCGGCATCCAGAGCCAGACCGCCAACCAGAAGGCCGCGGCCGCCATTCTGGGCCTGCCGATCGAGAAGGTGCTTATCCACACCCTGCTGGCCGGGGGCAGCTTTGGCCGGCGCGCGACCCTGGATTCCGACTGGATCGTCGAGCTGGCCGAAATCGTCAAGGCGACGAAGGCCGCCTATCCGGTCAAGCTCCTGCGCACCCGCGAGGACGACATCACCGGCGGCTACTACCGCCCCATGGCCTATCACCGGCTGCGGGCCGGCCTGACCTCGGGCGGCGAGATATCCGGACTGACCCAGACCCTGGTCACCCAGTCGATCCTCTATGGCTATCCGTTCGGGGCCGAGGCGCCGCCGAAGTCCGATCCCACCGCCACCGAGGGCAATCTCGTCGATCGCTACGACGTCGACGACGCCACCCTGCGCTGGATTCCGGGCCAGGCCCATGTGCCGATCACCCTCTATCGCTCGGTCGGCAACACCCACACCACCTTCGCCAAGGAGGTGTTCATGGATGAGCTGGCGCGCGCCGCCGGCCGCGACCCCCTCGCCTTCCGCCTCGCCCACCTCGGCAGCCGGCGACGCCAGGCGGCGGTGCTGAAACTGGCGGCGGAAAAGTTCGGCTGGGGCGGAAAGCCCGCGCCCGGTCGGGCCTGGGGCATGGCCGTCCAGGAGGCCTTCAACACCCATGTCGCCCAGATGGTCGAGGTGTCGGTGGCCGGCGGTGAGTTCCGGGTCGAGCGGGTGGTCTGCGCCGTGGACTGCGGCTTCGCGCTCAACCCCGACAATGTCGCCGCCCAGATGGAGGGGGGTGTCGGGTTCGGACTGAGCGCCGCCCTGCATGGAGAGATCACCCTGAGCGGCGGCATCCCTGACCAGACCAATTTCGACACCTACCCCATCCTCAGGATGAGCGAGACGCCGCGCGGCATCGAGACCTACATCCTCAATTCCGGCGCGCCGCCGACCGGCGTGGGAGAGCCCGGGGCCACGCCGATCGCCGCCGCCGTCGCCAATGCGCTCTCCGCCGCCACGGGGACCGCGTTCCACCAGTTGCCCCTGAAATTCCCCGCCGCCTGACCGGATAGCGGCCCCTTGGGGATGGCGCGTTGTCGGGTCGTGGCGCGGGTCGCACCTTGCCCGCAACCCACCCGCTCAGAGACCCGCCATGGCCGAAGCCCGCAACCACCTGATCCCTGGCCCCGAGGGCCGCCTGTCCGTGCGGACCAAGGGCCTGGATGCGCGGCCTGAGCAGGTGGTGATCATGGTCCAGGGGACCAACCTGTCAGGCCAGACCGGCTATGACTTCCAGTATGGCGAGGGAACCACCTATTCGCTGCTGGACGCCATGGTCGCGCGTGGGATCGGGGCGGTGACCTTCGCTCTGTCCGGCTATGAACTGTCCGACCCGCCGGCGGACCCACTGAAGGTCGACACCGAACACGCCATCGCCGACTTCACCGCCGTCATGGACTGGCTGGCGGCCGAGGGCTACGCCAAGCCCTCCGTGCTGGGCTGGTCCTGGGGCGGGCGGATCTCCGGCCACTTCACGGCGCGCAATCCCGAGCGGGTGAACCGGCTGGTGCTGCTCGACCCGGCGCTCGGCGGCGGCAATCTGATTATCCCCGGCCCGACCGAGCCCTGGTGGGTCAATACCCGCGAGGACTATCTGAAGCGCCTGGAGCCGGACTTCATCGACCCGGCGGCGCACCGGGCCTTCATCGACCACATGCTGATCCATGACATCCGTGCGCCCAACGGCGTCCGGGTTGAGAACGCCATCGGCTCCAAGCCGGTCGATCCGACCCAGATCCAATGCCCGACCCTGATGATCTATGGCTCGGCCGCCGCGCGGCAGGCCTATATGCAGGGCGGCGTGGTGCGGGCCGCCTTCTTCGAGACGCTGCCGACCAAGGACAAGCGGTTCTTCATCATCCCGGACGGCGGCGACTATGGCCACCTCCAGAACCCGCGCGGCCAGTTCCACAAGGCCATCGCCGACTTCCTGCTGGACAGCTGAACCCATGCCGATCACCGCCCTCGCCGCCGCCCTGGCCCTGGCCACGGCCCCCGCGCCCGACGGGGCCAAGACCTTCACCTTGCAGTGCGCCAGCTGCCACGGCGCCAAGACCACCCCCATGGCCCCCGCGCTCGCCGGCGTGGCCGGGCGGCCCGTGGCCAGCGCCCCGGGGTTCGCCTATTCGGCCGGTCTCAAGGCCAAGGGCGGGGTCTGGTCCGACGACCGGCTCGACGCCTTCCTGACCTCACCCATGGCCTTCGCGCCTGGGACCCGGATGCCGACCGCCGTGGCCGATCCCGCCCGGCGGGCCGCGATCGTCGACTATCTGAAGACCCTCAAATAGGCCGCGCCCTTGATGTTTGGTCATAGCCCCAAGACTCGCGGGGTGTGGCGCGCGCGCGCGTCCTCGGCGACAAGACGGGCGGCAAGCTGAGGGACGGACATGGACGGCACGATGACGAGCGCTTTGGACCTGGAGCCGATCCTGGAGACGGTTCGCAGGCTGTGCGCGGGGTTCCCGGGGGAGTACTGGCGGGAGCGCGACCGTGAGCGGACCTATCCCACCGCCTTTGTCGAGGCCCTGACCGAGGCGGGCCTGCTGGGGGTGCTGATCCCGGAGGCCTATGGCGGATCGGGCCTGGGGCTGACGGCGGCCTG